>NZ_JAHXBZ010000003.1:309-216690 GCF_019448275.1 Streptococcus humanilactis
CGCTACTTTCGCTGCATCTGCTGCCGCTTTAGTGGCTTCTTTAGCCTTCGCTTTTTCAGATTGACTCAATTTATCATTCGCATCAATTGCTTGATCTTTAGTAGCTTTAGCTTGATCAATCGCATCTGAAGCCTTAGATTTAATAGATTTTTCTTGGTCAGAATTAGCTAACTCTTGTTTTTTGATCAATACATCTGTGAGCACATTTTTATACTCAGTCGTAGATTTTGTAGTTTCTTTTAATAATTGATCAATTTTTTGCAACTCTGCTTCATAATTTTTTTGAGATTCTTCTGTCTTAAAACTCTTGTCTTTTTCTTCCGTTTCCTTCAGTTTAAGATAGATTTTTTTCAAAAGTTCTTTAGCTACTTCCCCTGTGTTTTGTGTCACATGAAAATCAAGACCAGAGATAGGTAGAGCATAGTGGCGATGCTGTGCTTGGTATCCCATACCTAATCGATCATTGTCAGCAGAACTTATTTTCACAGTATAGTCTGTTACACCTACTGGTAAGTCAATATCTCTACTAGTAAAGCTACCTGCCACTCCATTTGGGATAGAGCCTGCTTGCGCCATTTTATTCTCAATATCTTGCTTATTCAAGGGACTTGTCCCTTGTATGTATTCCCTCGTGACACTGCTACCATCTGAAGCTTTACGTACTGTCATATCGTTATTAGCTGTATTGTTTTGTGGATCAAAAGTTACATCATACACTGGATTAGTAGATGACGCCGAAGTGAAAACTTGCACCCTATACTTCGCTTTTGATCCATCAATGTCACCAGAATATCCTGTTTTAAATGTTATTTTAACTTTTGAGCCACTGTCTGGTGAATAGGCTTTAAAGGTCTTTTGAATACCATTATAGCCCTTAAGACCATATGATAATTGTGGTCCTAAACCACTCAACTGGTAGTCTTTACCATTGAAGGTTGGCTCGTTTTCACTCGCTTGAGTTCTGACTTCCGATAAGTACAGCATATAGTCTGCAGATCTATCAATTGCTTGCTCTCTGAGATAGGTCTTAGTTACGTTACTATTAATATTTCTAACGGTATTGATCGTTTCAATAGGAAAAACACCTTTATCTGTTTTTCTTGCAATAGCAAACTTCCCATTTCCTTCTGAATCCGTTATAGCAGTCCAACCACCAAATTCATTTAGATTTTTAACAGTTCCTTTTTCAACACCTGTAGCCGCTC
Source organism: Streptococcus humanilactis (assembly GCF_019448275.1). Lineage (GTDB taxonomy): Bacteria > Bacillota > Bacilli > Lactobacillales > Streptococcaceae > Streptococcus > Streptococcus humanilactis. The sequence goes on from NZ_JAHXBZ010000003.1 coordinate 1,515, forward strand.
CAAGAGAGTCTAATTCCTCGGAAACTTTCCTGTTATTTTCAACCGTATCATTCAAATCACGAAGTTTTTTAGAAAGGTCTTCTACACTATCGTCAGCGCTTGTCCCTTCAAACACTTGATGAGCAGCTGGATCAGTATCCGTCGTTGCTCCATCTGTTCGGAATGGATTGTTTCTATCTAGGGCTTGTCCATTACGTGGATCATGTTTCCCTGAGTTTGCGATAGAGTTGGTTCCTGTAGCTTTCTCAGTATTGCTGGCTTTCTTACCAACAGTCGCTTTTCCTTCTGTGGTATCTAGTTTAGGATTTTCTACTTGCGCTTTAGGCTTACTACGTAAACCGCTGTTCACTGTCATAAAGAGTCTTCTATAAGCTTTTGTTAACTCGTCTTGACTTTTGGCTGTTGTTAGGGCAAGTTTTGCTAATCCTAGATGTTCTTTAAGTGTTGCTACACTTTCATCTGTCTTAGTAGCATAGCTATCTGAGGCTAATTTAGCATCGATTTCTGCTACGTAATCTTCCAGCTGTTTTTTATCCAAGGCAGGTGTAGCCTTTTCTGATGTTTCTTCTGTTGTTGAAGTAGTAGATGATACTACTGGCGCTGGAGTAGCATCAGCAGGTTTTGAAGTAGTTGTGTCTGCTTGAGCTTTCGAAACAGTAGCTGACTCCACTGATGTTGAGCTTGCATCAGCAGGTGTTGGAGTAGTTGTATCTGCTTGAGCTTTCGGAGCAGTAGCTTCACTGCTACCAGAATTTTCATCCAACTGATTATTTGCTGGAGTAGCTGCTAGGGCAGAATCTGTTGCTGTTACGTTTGGTTCTGCTGCATACACTGCACCATTTCCCAAAAACATAAAAAATGCTGCAATCGCTACACTGGCCGCACCAAAACTTACTTTTCTGACAGAGTAACGAGTTACCTTCTCACGACGTGAGCGTTCTACTCGACTCATAGAATGATTATTTTCCATCTATAAAGACTCCTTTATAATTTATTAAACTAGTGAAGACGGTAATGCTAGTTAATATATATATATATATATATTAACCGAAAGAATCAAATATACACTATTTTAATTCTAATTTTATCATTGTTATGATAAAAAATCAAGTATTTTGATTTATTAGACAGAAAAATAAAAATACACTTAGATTTTATTTCATGCCGAAGTTGAAACAGCACATTGAAACTTCTAAAACATTGCTATAAACTTGTTTGAATTCCCCAATAGATTTGTTCGCAGTTTATTTCAATCTACTGTAGTCTTAAACAGTTATAAAAGCGAAATCAAGAAAGTATATAAGAACAGCTTCATTCACACTAACAAGACCTAAGATTTAAAAACAAAAAACGAACAAAATAGAATTCTAACTGTCTAGAAAACTAGTTTTATTCGTTTTTTATGTTTAAGTCTAAACTTTCATTTCAAATTCTAATAACTTAACGCACTTCTGCATTGACTTTTTCTTCGAGCGATGCTTGGATTTTTTCCATGTAGCGTGCGACTTCTTCGTCTGTTAAGCTATCTTCTGGATTTTGGAAGGTCAAGCTATAAGCCATTGACTTCATACCAAGTCCCAATTTTTCGCCTGAGAAGACGTCAAAGAGTTTGATATCTGTCAAACGTTTTACGCCTGCAGCTTGGATAGCATCCACAACTTCTTGGTGAGTCACTTCTGCCTTGAGAAGAAGGGCAACGTCACGGCTAACTGCTGGGAATTTCGTGATTTCCACAAATGGATCTGCTGGCTGAAGGGCAGCCTCGATGGCTGAAAGGTTAAGCTCCGCTACATACGTTTCTGGAATATCGTAAGCCTTAGCAGTGACTGGATGCACTTGGCCAAGGAAACCAAGAACTTGGTCACCGAGTGAAATCATAGCTGTACGACCTGGGTGGAGGCTTGCAATCTCAGCCGTAGCTGTATAGGTCACTTCTAGTCCCAAGCGAGTAAATAATGCTTCAAGGATTCCTTTAGCATAGAAGAAATCAACTGGAACTGCTGCTGTTTGGAAATCTTTTTCAGCAACCAAGCCTGTCAAGGCAAAGGCAAAGCTGTTGATCTCATTTGGAAGTTCTTCTTTTGGATTGCCTGTTTGTTCAAAGACTTTTCCGATCTCGTAAAGTGCCAAGTTTTTGTTCTTACGAGCCACGTTGTAAGCAACTGTATCTAGGATACCTGAGATCATATTTTGACGGAGGACAGAACGGTCCACTGTCATTGGCCACATGAGTTCAGTAAGGTTACTTGGTTGAGCCGTAAACTCAACTGCTTTTTCAGGAGTTGTTAGAGCGTAGGTGATAATTTCTGTCAAACCTGCTCCTTCAGCAATTGTACGAACTTGACGGCGGAGTTTTTGTGTGGCTGTCAATTCACCAGCGGTACCATCGTCTTTTGGAAGGCTGGTTGGCAAGCGGTCATAACCATAGATACGAGCAATTTCTTCAAAGAGGTCTGCCTCGATGGTGATATCCCAACGACGACGTGGTACGCTGACTGTAAAGCTGTCTGCATTCCCAGAAAGACCAAAGCCAAGACGACGGAAGACGTCTTCTACATCCGCGTAAGAAAGTTCTGTACCAAGGACACGATTAACATCGGCAAGAGTTGAAGAAACTTCCACATCAGAAGTATCCAGTTCACCTGCTGAAACGATACCTTTACGTACCGTTGCACCTGCAAGCTCTGCAATCATGCTAGCTGCCGCATCAAGAGCTTCGTTAACAGTTGCCACATTGATACCTTTTTCAAAGCGAGAAGATGACTCAGAACGAAGGTTGAGACGTCCGCTAGTCTTGCGGATTGATTTTCCGTTGAAGACTGCAGCTTCAAGGACGACACGACTAGACTTTTCAGAGATTTCTGTTGCTTGACCACCCATAACACCTGCAAGAGCTACTGGCTTGTCTGCGACAGTGATGACTAGGTCATTCACGTCCAAATCACGTTCTTCACCATCTAAAGTCACTAATTTTTCACCAGCACGCGCTTCACGCACACGGATGTCACTCCCTTCAAAGGTATCCAAGTCAAAAGCATGCATTGGTTGACCAAAGTAGAGCAGGATGTAGTTTGTCACGTCCACCACGTTGTTAATAGGACGGATACCTTCATTCATGAGAAGGTTTTGCAACCATTGTGGACTTGGTGCGATAGTCACATTGTCCAAGATACGAGCGGCATAGTAAGGCGCCTTGTCTGTCTCAATGCCCACAGAAAGAGCATCTGCTGCAGCTTGGTCAGTTTCTGAAAGAGTAAATTCTTTAAAGTTGACTGCCTTGTCATAGATAGCTGCCACTTCGTGAGCCACTCCACGCATAGAAAGGGCATCTGCACGGTTGGGTGTGATAGAAAGTTCGATGATTTCATCATCCAAGTCTAGATATGAGAAGACTTCCTCACCTGGAACGGCATTTTCTGGCAAGATTTGGATACCATCTGCGAATTCCTTAGGTACAACTGAGTCAGAAATTCCCAATTCACCAAGCGAACAGATCATTCCAAGTGACTCTAAACCACGGATTTTTCCTTTCTTGATTTTGTAGTTGTCAGCGATGCGAGCTCCTGGAAGAGCCACCATAACCTTGATACCAGTACGCACATTCGGTGCACCACAGACGATTTGACGGGCTTCTTCTTCGCCAACGTTAATCTGACAAACATGGAGGTGAGTTTCTGGCACATCTTCGCAAGACAAGACCTCACCGACGACAATTTTTGAGAGACCAGCAGCAGGTGATTCGACACCTTCTACCTCGATCCCTGTAGTTGACATTTTTTCAGCCAACTCTTGTGATGGCACATCAATGTCCACCAATTCTTTTAACCATTTATAAGATACAAGCATAATTTAGTTCTCCAGAATGACAGTTGCCACTCTAGTTCTTTTCCTTTCCTATCATTTCAATAGAAGAATCATCTTCTTACCTTAATTTCTTTCTCAGTAACCAATCCGTATCTACTTTTTGACCAACCATAAAATGATGTTGGCTAAATTTTTCAAAACCATATCGATTATAAAACGCTTGAGCTTTTGTATTATGCTCCCAAACACCTAGCCAAGCCCAGGAAAAACTATTTTTTGTAGCAAGTTCAATAGCAAATTCAAACAGTTGCTTACCTAGTCCAAATCCTTGGAATTTTTGTAGCACATAGAGGCGTTGAATTTCAAAAGCATCCTCTAATTCTCTCTCAGTCTGAGCACTTCCCCAGTTGACTTTGAGAAAACCAGCTATCTCCTCTTCATGCATAATGAAATAGGTTTCGGATTCTGGATTTTCCAACTCAGTAGACAAAACTCTCAGACTATAAGCATCTTCAAAGTATTCCTGTAACTGCTCTTCCGTATTATCATGAGCAAATGTTTCACGAAAGGTTTGTTTGGCAATTTTGGCCAATACCCCAATATCTGCCTTTTCTACTTTTCTAATCATTATTTAAACTGTTCTGAGAAGCGGACATCTCCTTGGTAGAATCCACGGATATCGTTGATTCCATAACGAAGCATAGCTACACGTTCTTGACCAAGACCAAAGGCAAATCCAGAGTAAACAGTCGCATCGATACCACTCATTTCAAGGACACGTGGGTGAACCATACCGGCCCCCATAATTTCGATCCAACCAGTTTTCTTACATACGTTACAGCCTTCTCCACCACACTTGAAGCAAGAAACATCCACCTCAACAGATGGCTCTGTGAATGGGAAATAAGATGGACGCAAACGAATTTGACGCTCTTCACCAAACATTTTTTGCACAATCAACTGAAGGGTTCCTTGAAGGTCTGCCATAGAGATATTTTTCCCAACAACCAAGCCTTCAATTTGGTGGAACTGGTGACTGTGGGTTGCATCGTCCGTATCACGACGGAACACACGCCCTGGTGAGATCATTTTCAAAGGTCCTTTAGAGAAATCATGGGCATCCATGGCACGCGCTTGCACAGGAGATGTATGAGTACGGAGCAAGATCTCTTCTGTGATATAGAAGGTGTCCTGCATATCGCGTGCTGGATGATCTTTGGGAAGATTCATACGTTCAAAGTTATAGTAGTCTTGCTCCACTTCAAAACCATCCACGACTTGGTAACCCATACCGATGAAGATATCTTCGATTTCTTCACTGGTTTGTGTCAAAACGTGACGGTGCCCCGTCGCAACTGGACGACCTGGAAGTGTCACATCGATACTCTCGCTAGCCAGTTGAGCCGCGACTTTCTTTTCTTCCAAGAGCTTAGCTGTTTCTTCAAAGGCTGCTGTCAAGACATCACGAGCTTCATTTACGTGTTTCCCAATGATTGGACGCATCTCAGCAGAAACATCTTTCATTCCTTTGAGGATTTCAGTAAGCGAACCCTTTTTACCAAGTACTGAGACACGCAAATCTTGCATCTCTTTTTCATTTTCAGCAGTAATCTGCTTCAAGCTAGCCAGCGTTTCTTCACGAAGCGCTTTTAATTGTTCTTCAATAGTTGACATAATTCCTCCATCAGTCGCTCGTAGATAAAAAGAAAACCACATGCCAAAAACTCCACTCGGAGCGTTGACACGCGGTACCATCCGTTTTCATCTGACAAGTCAGACCTTCATTTCTAAATCCATGCGCAAGTGAATTCACCCAGATTTCATATGGAGAGCTTGCAGTCACGGCTCTCCTCCCTAATATACTTCCCTTGAGTTACTAGTCTTGCGGATTCCTATTCAATTACTACATAGTTTATCAGATTTTTAGTTAAAAAACAAGTTAGATTAGACTAATTTCAATATAAAACTCATTCCTTTTTCTGTTGCTCCATTTTCCACAAATCCAAGCGACTTGAAACACCTCCTAGAAGCATGATTGTAGGTGTAGATTTCCTTGACTCTCAATTCTTTCCATCCTTTTACTCGAGCCAATTCAATCAAAGTACTTAGGATCTTTTTTCCAAGTCCTCGATGTTGGTAAGCGGGATTTCCAATCACAATGGGAAGATTATCCTGAGATAGTGTAACATCCCCAATTGGAAACCATTCTCCCTTCTCCTTGACTTCAATCCAAAAAAGCTCACCATGCTGATCCAAATGGGAATACATAGCTTCCAAAGTTTCTTGACTATAAGGTCTCTTCACACCATCTACGAGGTGAACCAAGTTCACATCCTGATACCAAGCAAAAGCTTCTTCACAATGATTGACCTTATCATAAGGAACAAGACGCAGTGAATTATCTATTTGTAGGGTCTGTTTCATCTGCTTTCCTTTTCAACAAAAGAGTTGCTGCTTGATTAAAACCATCACACCAGTTATACCATTTTGCTTCATACTCATCTTTAGCTAAGATATGATTTTTTAAATCCAGAACAGAGTAAATTTTTCTTTCTTCGCAGGCTTGCGCATAGAGATGATATAGTTCATCACCACCATCTCTATCCCACTCAGCAGAAATCGTATCCCTACCTGCCAATAAAGCCTGATAAGCCCTGTGATGTCCATCTGTAATCAACAAGCAATTTCCAAATGCAAGAATACTAATTGGATCAACATTGTTTAGTTCTACCGACTGATAAAGTGTCTGGATGCCTGCTAGTTTCTTTTCTGATAAGTATAGTTGAGTCGGATGGAGAGCTTTTATGTTGACTTTCATTTCTTTCTCCTCAAGAGAATTTGATATTCACTTCTGCTTGCCTTTAAATCGCCATTGGAAGCGTAGCTTGTCATAGAAGGGAAATTCGATAAACAAGACTCCCAAGCCCACACAGAGACTGGCAAGAACGTCTGATGGATAGTGAACTCCCAGATAGACCCTTGATACCAGCACACTAACTAGGTAGAGCCCAAGGACGATTTGTACGATTTTTCTCCAGACCGGATCTTTCATCCGTTGACTGAGGATGACAATCAGAGAACCGACCATCAAGGTTACAGCCAGAGAATGGCCGCTTGGAAAGGAAAATCCCTTCTCCTCAACCAAGTGTAAAATAGCTGGTCGTGGGCGCTGGTAGATATTTTTAAAGGTCACGATTAAAAGAGCTGCCAAAGCCAGATTTCCCAGCATGAAGAAACTTTCTATCTTCCACCGCTTACGATAAAAGACAAAAGCTGTAATGACAACCCAAGTGATAATCACTGGGATATCAATCAAACGTGTGATGGCTCGGAAAAGAATAGTCAAGTAATCTGGCAAGTCTCCTCGCACAGCCAGCTGAATCGGTTGGTCAAAACCGACCAGCGTGTCAGGATAAAATTTGACCATATAGCCAAGAATAACGAAAAGTAAAAGGGCAAAACTGCCCTTCATTAAAAATGTTTGTTTATCTCTCATAATGTTTTAAGGTTGGTTTCAAGAGAATGTACAACAACCAGAATGAAACGGAAAAGATTACACCCTCAATCAAGTTAAAAGGTAATACCATAGTCATTAGGTAGTTGGAAAGTCCCAAAATTTTTCCAATATCAAAGTTAGCAAACTTAGCGTACAAAGGAACAGCGTAAACATAGTTGAGAACCAACATAGCCACGGTTAAACCAATAGTCCCAGCTAGAGAGCCTAGTAGGAAACGAAGAGTTGTCCGTTCCTTTTTCCAAATCAAAGCAAATACGATGACAAAAACTCCCAAAGCTACGATATTCATCGGCAAGCCAATGTAAGTATTCACTCCCTGACTGTTAAGAAGCAATTTCAAGAGTGAGCGAAGCAAGAGAACTCCTAGAGCAGCAGGCAAATCCATGACCACCAAGCCCACAAGGACTGGCAAGATACTAAATTCGATCTTGAGGAAGGACGCCGCTGGTAAAAGCGGAAAGTCAAAGTACATCAGCACAAATGAGATGGCTGATAAAATCGCAATGGTCGAAAGTCGACGTGTGTTTGTCATAACAGGTTCCTCCAATTTTCTATAAAATCAGAAGAAGTTAGAAAGGATTCCTCTATCTATTCTCACTTTTTATATCCCAAAAGTTTCCTCTCACTCTATTAAAGAAAACAAAAGCAAGCGGTTACAGTTTGGCTATGAATCTATCAGAACAGACAAAGCTATTCTTTCGTCTTCTCCCATCCAGACTATACTGTCGGTTGTGGAATCTCACCACATCAGCTTGCGCTCGCGGACTTATTTGGCTAAGATATTTTAGATTTATCTAGGCGTCGCAGTCGAAGATAATACTTAAAGTATATCGAGACAAGACAACGACGAGAAAGCTAAAATAGCTAGTCAAATTTACCGCCGGTCGGGAATCACACCCTGCCCTGAAGACTCTTTTATCATAACAAAAAACGCTTGCAAGCGCAAGCATTTTGTTCATTTTCATTTTCATTTTTTATTTCAATTTATCCACTTCATAGGTATGAACAAGCTCAAGACCTGCAAAGTTCTGCTGGCGAAGAGCCTCATAGACAATCATGCAGACGGTATTAGACACATTGAGACTGCGGACATGTTCATCATTCATAGGAATACGGAGAGCTTTCTCAGGATGTTCTCGCATAAAGTCCTCAGGCAAGCCCTTGTCTTCACGTCCAAATAGAAAATAATGGTCTTCGTTAGTCGATAAATCCACATCAGAATACACTTTCTCAGCAAATTTTGAGATCAGATAGAGTTTGCCCTGCATCTGAGACATGAAATCCTCCAAACTCTCGTAAAAATAAATCTCTAGCTTATCCCAATAATCCAATCCAGCTCTCTTCATCTTGCGGTCATCAATAGGAAAGCCCATTGGCTTGATGATGTGGAGGGGAGAATTGGTTGCAGCGCAAGTACGCGCGATATTGCCTGTATTTTGTGGAATTTGTGGTTCAAATAATACAATGTGATTTGTCATGACTTGCTTCCTTTTACCATTGCAAAAAAATAGCCACACTGCCCGGAGTCAAGCTCAGCAAACAGCGTGGTTAAGGCATCGTTAACTTACCTCACAACAGGTTTGAAGTAAATCAGCGAAACTACTTTCTTAGTATAACACTTTCAGAATCATTGTCAATAGAAACGACTTGATTTTTTCAATTTTTTCAAGCTATTTCCAAGGGTTTCTAGGAGAAAATTCTTAAATATCTGCAAAAATTGCTTACTCTTTTATATCTATCTGTGGACTGGGAATGATGATATTATGACCTCGTTATCTCAAATACTGCTGTATGAACCCACTCATTATGAATTTGTAAGTCATTTTCTATAACCCTACTAAAGGTGAAGCCATTTTTTAAAAGCACCCTCTGAGAGGCTAGATTACCTGTTGCCGTTCCTGCAATGATTCTATTGAAACCATAAGTCGTGAAGGCTTTTTCTAAAACGAGTTTAACCGCTTCGCTGGCATAACCTAAATTGCTAACAGTTTCCCCAATCCTATACCCAAGCTCTGCTGTTTTTCGATTATTCTCTAAAACACTTAAATTAATTCTTCCGACCATAACGCCTTGCGAATCTCTTATAATATGCATGTAGACATCCCGATTCGTTTGTTCCGTTAACAATTCCCTCGTAATTTCTTTAAAACCTTCTAAATCAAAATAGTTAGCTGATCTAGGAGGTAAATTTCGTTCAAAATACTCTCGATTTTCTTTTTCAAAAGAATAGACGTCTAAACTATTTTCTTCAGACAACATCTCTAAACTTATCATTGTAAATCATCTCCCGTCATTATATACATTCAACATTTTCCCATGTTTACACAAAATGAAATTAACACGATTTAAATTAAATACTTTTACTATTTTATATCGTCTCTACATTATGACACTGAACTTAGTTGAAAATGATTATATTTGAATAACTTTGATTTTGTAGTGTAAATTCTACTGTAAAATATACAATCTAATTCATGTTTTATCAAAAAGTTTCAAGTATACAATTATTAACTTTATTTCTCATACAATCTATCAATAAAAAGTTATAGAATAATTTCTCTTTACTTACCTAATGAAAGCTTTGACAATACTATTTCCAAGGGTTGTAAAATCGTCCGTGATTCTGCAAGATAAGTAGTAAACTAGCTACTAAAAACAAGGCTGCCAAGAGCAAGGTAAGATAATCTCCTTTTTTCAAAGCCTGATAACTATACCAAGTCCGCTTTTTCTCTTTTCCAAAGCGCCGAAGTTCCATGGCGGTCGCGATGGTATCAATGCGTTCTAGCGAGCTAAAAATCAAGGGAGTGATAATGCGCAGATTGCCTTTGATTCGTTGCATAAGAGAAGCTTTCTTGGATAATTCCATCCCACGCGCTTCCTGAGACATCTTGATGGTAAAGAATTCTTCCTGCAAATCTGGAATATAGCGCAAGGTCAAGCTGACCGAATAGGCGATCTTATAGGGCACACCAATTTGATTTAAACTGGAAGCAAACTGACTTGGATGAGTTGTCATCAAAAAGATAATCGCTAAAGGAATGGTGCAAATGTACTTAATGGCCAAATTTAGTAGGTAAAAGAGCTCTTGGCTGGTCAGAGTGTAGGCTCCGATTCCCTGCCAAATCACACTTCTCTCTCCATAAAGTCCAACCCCATACTCGGGAGAAAAGAGGTAAACCATTAAGACGTTCAAAATCGCAAAGACAGTCGCAAAAACGGCCACAAATGAAACATCTTTAAAGCGGATTTCTGACAAATAGAGGAGAAAGACCGAAAAGACAGCAATCAGCACAAGCAGTCTGGTATCATAGCTAATCATGGCCGCCAATGACACGAGGATGAAAAAGAGAAGTTTCCCAGCTCCTGACAAGCGATGAATCACAGTATCTCTATGCTGGTAACCGATTAATTTAGCTTGCATCCTTCTCTCCTTTCTTTGTAAAATGCCGTTAAAGCAAGTGGATCTACATCCAGTTTCTTAGCCAAGTTAAAGATTGATGTCTCTTTTAGGTTGGCTTTTACTAACAGCTCAGGATTACTCAACAGACTAGCTGGATCAGTATCGGCAATCAATTCCCCATCCACCATGACAAGGGCTCGGTCTGAATAATCCAGCATCAATTGCATATCATGGGTAATCATGACAATCGTATGCCCTTTTTGATGCAGTTCTTCGAGAAAGTCCATAATCTCAGTATAATTCTTCTGGTCTTGACCTGCTGTCGGTTCATCTAAGAGGATAATTTCAGCTCCCAAGACCAAAATCGATGCAATAGTGACACGTTTTTTCTGACCAAATGACAGAGCAGAAATGGGCCAATTACGGAATTCATAGAGACCACAGATTTTCAAGGTTTCATAGACTCTCGTTTCAATTTCCTGCTCGTCCACACCTCGCAAACGAAGTCCTAGAGCAACCTCATCAAAAATCATATTGGTTGAAATCATTTGATTGGGATTTTGCAGCACATATCCTACTCGTTCCGCCCGCTCTGCAACAGAATCTCCTTTGATACCCTGACCTTCCCAAAGATAACGTCCTTCAGTCTGGATAAAGCTACTCAAGGCCTTGGCTAGAGTTGACTTCCCTGCCCCATTTTTTCCGACAATGGCAATCTTTTCACCCTTTTTAATATCCAGATGAATGGATTTTAAAATCGGTCTATCATCATAAGAAAAGGACACATCCTCTAGTCTAAAAAGTGACTGCAAATCTGGTATCTCTTTTACCAATTCAGTCTGCAACTGAACATGGCCTTTTGAGATAGACAAGTTATCCAGATTTGCTAATTGTTCTTCCTTGGCTAAATCCACACCTAATTGACGGAGAGTGGTTAGATAAAGGGGTTCGCGAATTCCATTTTGGATCAACAGGTCAGTCGCCAATAACTGATCAGGACTCCCATTAAAGAGGATACGACCATCGTTTATCAAGACAATCCGATCGACAGGGCGATGCAGAACATCCTCCAAACGGTGCTCGATAATAAGAGTCGTCGTCCCCTCCTCCTTATGAATCTGATCAATCAATTCGATAATATCCTGACCTGACTTGGGATCCAGATTGGCGAGTGGCTCATCAAACAAAAGAATCGGACTCTCATCAATCAAGACACCAGCCAGACTGACTCGCTGCTTTTGTCCACCTGACAAATCCTGGGGACGCTGAGACAGTAAAGAAAGAAGGTCAAGCTTTTCAGCCCATTTATGAACACGATTTTTCATCTCATCTAGGGCTGTCACGTCATTTTCCAGAGCAAAAGCCAAATCCTCTGCCACAGACAAGCCAATAAACTGCCCATCTGTATCCTGCAAAACTGTGCTGACCAGATGAGACTTATCATAGATGCTCATATCAAAGGCGGCTTGGCCCTTGATCAAAAATTCTCCAGACGTTTGACCCTTGTAAATATTGGGAATAATCCCATTCAAACACTGACCCAAGGTAGACTTACCTGACCCAGATGGTCCAACAATTAAGACTTTCTCTCCCTTGTAAATGGTCAAGTCCACCCCTTGCAAGGTCGGTTCTTGTTGTGTTTCATACCGGAAAGAGAAATCCTTCCACTCAATTATAGCTTCTTTCATCTTACTCTCTTCATTCGCTTCTTAGACTTCTATTTTATCATAAATCGAACCCTTCTTGCAGTCTCTTCTCTTAAAAACTTAGCTCCAAAAAGAGTCCTAGCCTAGCTTGCTTGCCTAACTAGTCTATAAACATCGAAAAAGACTGGTTGCCCAGCCTTCCCCATCATTTTAGTCCTTTTTCAAACTTCCTGCACGAGTTTGAGTTCCTGCATAGGCAAGCAAGAGAAGAGTTCCTGCAATAGCTACAGATACACCATTGGCAATTCCCGCAACAATCCCTTGGGCAAATACTTTTTCTGCTGCTTCTTGATAAATCACAACATCTCCAAGTGGTGCCAAGACACCCCAAACAAGGGCATTTGCAAGTAGTTGAATGAGGTTAAAAATAAGAATATCTTTCCAGTCAAAGACACCATTGATCACGCGAACGTACTTTCTAAATAGCCCTACAGCTAGACCAAAGAGCCCGCTAGCAATAATCCAAGTCCACCACAGACCGTAACCAGCAAGAGAGTCCTTGATTGCATGACCAATCAACCCGACAAGCAAACCGATAATCGGTCCAAAAATAATAGAAAGTAGCGCTTGTACCGCATACTGAAGCTGGATGCTTGTATTTGGAACAGGGGTCGGAATGTTGATCATCCCGATGACGACAAAGAGGGCAGCGCCAATTCCGACAGCAACAACTTGTTTAATTGTAAATTTGATTTCCATACTATTTATTCTCCTATTTTATCCTTCTATTTTCTTTATTTCAATGGTCCAAGATGAACCGACACCCACATTATAGGCCTTGGCAAAAGAACCTTGGTTGATAGCCAGACCTAAACGATAGAGAGAGTTGATGTAAAGGATGGGTTGCCCAATTCTCACATCTGCAAATGATTTGCCATAGACGACCTGATTTTGATAGACTAGCATATCAGCATGATAGATGGTCACTTCAAAACGATCACCAAATTCTGGTTCCAACTTGTAAAATTCTTCTCGTGTGATAGAGGTCCAAAGCGAACCAAAACGCACATCCAGAATATCAATGGCTCCCTTGACCAGATGATCTTCAATGATGGTCTCTACGACTGGAAGCTCTACAATCTGGTCCACACTGAGCTCTGGCCCCACTTCCTCAAAAGTAATGTGACCACTGGCTAGTTTAGCGCCAGTATAGGCATAGACATCACGACCGTGGAAGGTATAAGAATGCTCTGTATTTTGACGTCTATTGGCCACTTCAGAAATTTCACGAATGGCTACAATGCCAACATGTTTCTTGATAAAAGAAAGAGTTCCATTGTCTGGCGTGACAATGTATTGATTTTTTGCAGTCTTAGCAACCACGCTCTTACGTTTCGAACCGACACCTGGATCGACAACCGATACAAACGTCGTTCCCTCAGGCCAGTAATCCACCGTCTGAAAGAGACGATAGCTCCCCTCAAAAATATTATAAGGCGTGATATCGTGCGTCAAATGATGAATTTTTAAGGTTGGAGACTCTTCTAAAGCCACTCCAATCATAGCCGATACCGCACCATCAACCAGACCAAAGTCTGATTGTAATACCAGTAAATTATTATTCATTTTATCTCCTTGTATATCCTTTATCATACCATATTTCAGAGAAAGTCGCTAATAGCTATTTCAATTGGTTAGGGTATAGTTTTATCTTATAGCAAATTTTCACTAAAAGCTCTTGTTATTAGCTAGTAGGTGCATTTTTTCTTGAAAAAAGGTATGATAGTTACATCATGAAAAAGTAGGTTTTAATATGAAAATTATCCTTGTCGGAGGGGGAAAAGTTGGTTTTGCCCTCTGTCGCTCCTTGGTTGCAGAAAAGCATGATGTTTTGCTAATTGAGCAAGACGAAGCTGTCCTCAATCATATTGTTAATCGCTTTGATATCATGGGTATCCTTGGTAACGGGGCCGATTTTACCATCCTTGAGCAAGCCAGTGTCCAGGATTGTGATATCTTTATCGCCCTGACTGAATACGATGAAGTGAACATGATCGCAGCCGTTCTAGCCAAAAAAATGGGAGCTAAAGAGACCATCGTTCGGGTGCGGAACCCTGAATATTCTAACTCTTATTTCAAAGAAAAGAATATTCTCGGTTTTTCTCTTATCGTTAATCCTGAGCTCTTGGCTGCCCGCGCTATCGCGAATATCATTGACTTCCCCAACGCCCTCTCTGTCGAACGTTTCTTTGGTGGACGGGTCAGCTTGATGGAATTCACTGTTAAATCCTCCAGTGGTCTTTGCCAAATGCCCATTTCTGATTTTCGGAAAAAATTTGGCAATGTCATTGTCTGTGCGATAGAAAGAGATCATCAAATTATCATCCCAAGCGGTGACATGACTATACAGGATAAAGACAGAATCTTTGTCACTGGTAACCGTGTTGATATGATGCTCTTCCATAATTATTTCAAGTCTCGTGCTGTGAAGAGTCTTCTCATCGTCGGTGCAGGTAGAATTGCCTATTATCTACTAGGTATCCTCAAAGACAGTCGTATCGATACCAAGGTTATTGAAATCAATCCTGAAATCGCCAGCTTCTTTAGCGAGAAATTCCCAAACCTCTACATCGTTCAAGGAGATGGTACCGCAAAAGATATCCTGCTGGAAGAAAGTGCTCAAAACTATGATGCCGTTGCGACTCTAACAGGGGTCGATGAGGAAAATCTGATTACCTCTATGTTCCTTGACAGGGTAGGTGTACAAAAAAATATCACCAAGGTCAATCGTACCAGTCTCCTCGAGATCATCAATGCGCCTGATTTTTCAAGTATCATCACACCTAAAAGCATCGCTGTAGATACAATCATGCACTTTATTCGTGGTCGGGTTAATGCCCAGTATTCAGACCTTCAAGCCATGCACCATCTAGCCAATGGCCAAATCGAAACCCTGCAATTCCATATCAAGGAAGCCAATAAAATGACTGCCAAACCTCTTTCTCAACTGAAATTGAAAAAAGGGGTTCTTATTGCGGCCATCATTCGAAAGGGCAAGACTATTTTCCCAACTGGGGAGGATATGTTGGAAGTTGGAGACAAGCTCCTAGTAACAACTTTGTTGCCAAACATCACTAAGATTTATGACTTGATCGCGAGGTAAGAAATGAATAAAAGTATGATTCGTTACCTCCTTTCAAAATTACTTTTGATTGAAGCTGTTCTTCTTTTAGTTCCTGTGTCTGTCGCTGTCTATTACCGTGAATCGAGCCAAGTCTTTACAGCCCTCTTTACAACGATTGGGATTCTCGTATTACTAGGCGGTTCAGGAATTTTACAAAAGCCAAAAAATCAACGGATTTATGCCAAGGAGGGAATCTTGATTGTGGCCCTCTGTTGGATCCTTTGGTCTTTCTTTGGCGGTCTCCCTTTTGTTTTTGCTAAGCAAATTCCCAGCGTTATCGATGCCTTTTTTGAGATCAGCTCTGGCTTTACAACTACTGGAGCAACTATTCTGAACGACGTTTCGGTTCTCAGTCGTTCCCTCCTCTTCTGGCGAAGTTTTACCCACTTGATTGGAGGGATGGGAGTGCTTGTTTTTGCACTTGCTATTATGGACAATGCCAAGAATAGCCACCTAGAAGTGATGAAGGCTGAGGTTCCTGGCCCGGTTTTTGGTAAAGTAGTATCCAAACTAAAAAACACTGCCCAGATTCTCTATCTCCTTTATCTAGCTCTCTTCTCCCTCTTTGTCATCATCTATTATCTAGCTGGCATGCCCCTATTTGATAGTTTTGTCATTGCCATGGGAACAGCAGGTACAGGAGGCTTTACCGTCTATAACGACGGCATTGCCCACTATGGCAGCTCACTGATTACCTATCTGGTTAGTATCGGAGTTCTGGTTTTTGGGGTAAATTTCAACCTCTACTACTACCTCATGCTCCGTCGCGTCAAGGCCTTCTTTGGAGATGAAGAACTTCGGGCCTACTTGGTCATCGTTCTAATTTCTACAGGCTTGATCAGCCTCAATACCCTCTATCTCTACCCAGGATTTTCCAAGAGCTTTGAAATGGCCTTCTTCCAGGTTTCCAATATCATTACGACGACTGGTTTTGGTTACGGAGATATTACCAACTGGCCCCTCTTCTCCCAGTTTATCCTTCTCTTCCTCATGGGAATCGGTGGTTCTGCTGGTTCAACCGCAGGTGGACTCAAGGTTATTCGAGGGCTTATCCTTTCAAAAATTGCTAAAAATCAGATTTTATCAATCCTATCGCCCCACCGTGTTTTGACACTCCATGTTAATAAAACGGTGATTGACAAAGATACCCAGCATAAGATTCTCAAGTACTTTGTCATCTATTCTATGATTTTACTAGCACTTATCTTTATTGTCAGCCTAGATAGCAATGATTTTCTGGTTGTGACCAGCGCTGTCTTTAGCTGTTTCAATAATATCGGACCTATTCTAGGAACCACTTCTAGCTTCTCAATCTTTAGTCCTATCTCAAAAATTCTTCTCTCCTTTGCAATGATTGCAGGCCGCTTGGAGATTTACCCAATCCTCCTTCTCTTTATGAAGAGAACTTGGTCTAAGAGATAAAATACAACCACACCTTGTGTCTTACAAAGTGTGGTGTTTTTATTTCTGATGAACTCTCACCCCCAACTAACTCTCTTTTTAAACCAAGTGAGACACTTCAGATACTGACTTATACTCTTCGAAAATCTCTTCAAACCGCGTCAGCTCTATCTGTAACCTCAAAACAGTGTTTTGAGCAACCTGCGACTAGCTTCCTAGTTTGCTCTTTGATTTTCATTGAGTATTAAAGAATTTAAGAGCCTAAAACCAAAAACCCTCAGTCGACTGACCGAGGGTTCCTTTTCATTATTCAAGAACTTGATTAGCTCAATGCATCCAAGGCATCATCCATTGAAAGAACTTCGTGGAAGACACGTTGTGTCAATTCAGTTTTTTGTTCTGGAGTGAGGTATTTAGTGTTTACACAGTATCCAGAGATACGTACGATAACGTCTTCACCAGACATAATCTTTTCGTAAACATCGTTCAAGTCCATAACGTTCAAGTTAACGTGTTGTCCACCGTTTTCGAAGTAACCATCAAGGATTGTTACCAAGTTATCAACTTGTTCGTCACGAGTCTTACCAAGAGCACGTGGAGAAACCTGAGTAGTCAATGAGATACCATCAGCTGCATAACTAAAGTCAAGGCTAGAAAGTGAGTTCAAGTTTTGCAACCATCCACCTTTAGCTTTATTTGATGGGTTAGCACCTGGTGAGAAGAATTCAAGTTTAGACAAGTTCACAGAACCATCTTCGTTGAGGTATACACCTTTGTGGACTGGTGAGTTACCAGTTTGTTTAGAGTAAGCAACGTTAGATGTGATTGTCAAAAGTGATACTGTAGCTTCAGCGTCTTTGTAAAGTTTGTGGCTACGTAGACGAGTTGTGTAAGCTTCGATCAACCATTCTGCCAATTCGTTTGAACGTGGGTCATCTTCACCCCAACGTGGGTATTCACCGATTGTTTCGTAATCGTAGATGTAGCCATTTTCGTCACGGATTGGTTTAACTGTAGCGTATTTGATAGCTGACAATGTATCAACAGTGTTGGCAAATCCACAGATACCGAATCCCATGTTGGCACGTTGTTTAGTTGGCAAGAAGGCCATTTGAACAGCTTCGTAGTTGTACTTATCAGTCATGTAGTGGATGATGTTCAAAGCATCTACGTAAGTGTCAGTCAACCAGTCAAGAGATTTTTCAAAGTTAGCTTTAACTGATTCGAATTCAAGAACTTCGTCACGGATTGGTTCGATGTCAAATACTTTGTAGTCTTTGTGAACATCGTCGTAACCACCGTTCAAACCAGTAAGAAGGGCTTTCAATACGTTTACACGCGCACCGAAGTACTGGATGTTGTGGCGTTGTTCTTCATTTTCTGGGTCAAGTGGAGACACACAGCATGAGATACAGCTCATTTCACCATATCCGTCTTTAGCCATTGTTGTCACACCTTCGTATTGGATAGAAGAGTGTTTGTGACTCATGTGCATACAGTAGCGACGGAAGTTGTATGGCAATTTGTCAGTCCAAAGAACTGTCAAGTTTGGTTCTGGTGAGTTACCGATGTTATCAAGAGTGTTCAAGAAACGGTAGTCCATCTTAGTAACACGGTGACGACCGTCGTTACCCATACCAGCCATAGAAGTTGTGATGAAAGTTGGGTCACCTGAGTACAATTGGTCGTAAGCTTTTGTACGAGCAAATTTAACTGTACGAAGTTTCATAACGAAATCATCAACGAATTCTTGGATTTCTGATTCAGTAAATGTACCACGAGCAAGGTCACGTTCTGCAAAGATGTCCAATACGATTGGCACACGACCTAGAGATGTAGCAGCACCGTTGATAACACGGCAGACAGACATGAAAGCGATATTAACCCATTGGATAGCTTCTTTAACGTTCATCGCTGGTTTGCGAACATCAACTCCGTAAAGGTCACCCAAGCGAACAACTTGTTGCAATGCTTGGTATTGAAGATTGATTTCTTCACGAAGACGGATTGTCTCTTCATCGATTTCTTCGATTGCATTCCAGTCATTTACTTTTTCTTGCATCAAGTAGTCTGCACCGTAAAGAGCAAGACGTGCGTAAACACCGATGATACGTCCGCGTGAGTATGCATCTGGAAGACCAGTTACAGTATGTGCGTGACGTGCGCGACGAATGTTTGAAGTGTAAGCACGGAAGATACCGTCGTTAACTGTAGTCACATATTTAGTGAAGATTTCGTGAACAGCTGGGTCTGGTTCGTATCCATTTTCTTTCAAAGTAGTTTCAGCCATACGGATACCACCTTTTGGCATGAAGTTCAATTTGAAGAGTTCATCGTTTTGGATACCGAAGATAACTTCGTTTTCTTTATCGATAAATCCTGCTGGGATATCAGCGATAGATGTTGGACGAGTGTCCATTGGGAAACGAGTTTCTTCGTAGTGTGCCTTAGTTTCTTCTACAATTTTTTTGATGTGAAGTGAACGTTCTGTTGGTCCTGCGAGGAAGCTTTCGTCTCCATCATAAGGTGTGTAGTTAGCTTGTACGAAGCGTGATACACTTGCTTTTTCTTTCCAATCTACGCCTTTGAAGCCTTCCCAAGCTTTGTCAAAAATATCTTGTGCTTCAACAACTGTCTTAACAACCATGTTAATGTCCTCTTTTTTCTTTCTAGCAACAGCCATCTGTTACATTCATGAGACAAGTATACCATACAGTAATCGTTTTCAACAAGTGAAAAATCCCTATTTTTACACTTTCTTTTCTAAAACAGTCTATATTTTATTCTAAACTGTATTATATTTTTGAAAAAATAAAGTCCTTTTTTCTTTTTTTCAGAAAAAAGGGTATAATAAAAGAAAATAAGCTGTAAAAAAGGTGCTAGACATGTTGATTTTCCCCTTGTTAAATGATTTGTCAAGAAAAATCATCCATATTGACATGGATGCCTTTTTTGCTGCGGTAGAAATCAGGGATAATCCTAAACTCAGAGGAAAACCTGTCATTATCGGCAGTGACCCTCGGCAAACAGGTGGGCGTGGTGTCGTTTCCACTTGTAGCTATGAAGCTCGAGCTTTTGGTGTCCATTCAGCCATGAGCTCTAAGGAAGCTTATGAGCGTTGCCCCCAGGCCGTCTTTATCTCAGGGAATTATGAAAAATATAAAGCTGTGGGCCTCCAGATCCGAGCGATTTTTAAGCGCTATACAGATTTAATAGAACCTATGAGCATTGACGAAGCCTATTTGGATGTAACAGAAAATAAACTCGGTATCAAGTCAGCGGTCAAAATCGCTCGCCTCATTCAAGAGGATATCTGGCAAGAACTCCATCTAACTGCTTCTGCTGGCGTTTCTTACAACAAATTCTTAGCTAAAATGGCCAGTGATTATCAAAAGCCACATGGTCTGACAGTGATTCTACCTGACCAGGCTGAGGACTTTCTAAAACAAATGGATATTTCCAAGTTTCATGGAGTAGGAAAAAAGACAGTGGAAAGACTTCATCAAATGGGTGTTTTTACCGGCGCTGATTTGCTTGAAGTCCCTGAAGTAACCCTAATAGACCGCTTTGGCAGACTGGGCTATGACCTTTATCGAAAGGCTCGTGGCATCCACAATTCCCCCGTCAAATCCAATCGCATCCGTAAATCAATCGGCAAGGAGAAAACCTACGGGAAGATTCTCCGTGCCGAGGAAGATATCAAAAAAGAGCTGACTCTTCTATCAGAAAGAGTCGCTCTCAATCTACATCAGCAAGAAAAAACTGGAAAAATTGTCATTTTGAAAATCCGCTACGAGGACTTTTCAACTCTTACTAAACGAAAAAGTCTTGCTCAAAAAACACAGGATGCTAGTCAGATAAGCCAAATAGCCCTGCAACTCTATGAAGAGCTAAGCGAGAAAGAAAGAGGTGTCCGCCTGCTGGGGATTACCGTGACTGGATTTTAAAACCTTGAAGAGCTGTCCCTTCAAGGTTTTTCTTATACAAATAAACGGACAAAACTGTAAAGTAGCAAAACACTACCAAGCACGATGCGGTATTTACCAAAAAGGGTAAAATCGTGTTTTTTCACATAGCTGGTCAAAAAGCGAATAGCCACCATACTAACTGCAAAAGCTACTCCCATCGCAACCAAGAGCAAGAATAATTGCCCAAAGCTCAAGAGCTGTCCTGCTTTTATAAATTTGAAAATCTTTAAGGCACTGGCTCCGAACATAACAGGAATTCCAAGATAGAAGGTAAATTCTGTCACAACTGAACGACTGGTTCCATTTAACAAACCACCGACAATCGTTGCCCCAGAACGACTGGTTCCTGGTAAAAGGGCAAGAACTTGGAAGAGTCCGATATAGAAAGCTGTCGTATAAGGAAGCTTGTCCAACTCTGTTACACTTGGCTCGATAGCACGCGCTTTATTACGCTTTTCTAAATAGATAAAGGCAATCCCATAGATAATCAACATGAGAGCAACAGAAACCATGTTATGGAAGTGGGTATCAAACCAATCATCAAATTTAAAGACGGCAAGCAAAGGTAAAGTGGCAACCAAGACCTTCAACCACAGTCTCCAAGTCTTACGAACTTCCTGCTTGTCCTTAGTCGGTTTAAAGGGATTGAGCTTGTTAAAGTAAATGACCATAACCGCTAAAATCGCACCAAGCTGAATCACGACATTAAACATGGACATAAAGGCTTCATTCTGATTTTGGTATTGGATAAACTCCTCTGCTAAAATCAAGTGACCTGTACTGGAAATCGGCAACCATTCCGTAATTCCTTCAACAATCCCGAAGAAGATAGATTTTAAAATTTCAATAAGATACATAGATTACTCCTTTTTTCTATCTTCCATTATAGCATATTTTTTCAGCCAGTGATAGCTCTCTTTAAAAGGCGCCGATACTGCCGCCACCTCCGCCTCCAGAGAAACCACCGCCAGAACTTCCACTTCCAGAAGATACGGAGTAGGTACTTGCTGTATTTGCGACACTAGCATAATGGCTCATTTGCGCGCTTGAATGATAAAACATACTATGCCAGCCATAAGCTACATAAAGATTGATATCTGGATTTTCCACTTGAATCTGATGAACCTTCATCAAATGGCTGACCTTGTCCGCATAGCCAAATAAGGTCGCATAGACCAAGAGGCGATTCCAAACCACAATACTTTCCAGTTCAGCCTGATCCAATCGTGCAATCTCACGCAACATATTTTCAAAACTGGTCCAGAGATAGTAGACTTCTGCTCCTGCTTCATTCAGAACACCATCACGATTATCTAGTCGAAGCTTCCAATAATAGAAAACAGCCAAAACCAAACCTAGAAAACCAAGTATTGGCAAGGGGATGTAAAGATAGCCATAAACATCCAAACTGTACAAGAACAAACCAAATCCGATAAATAGGGGCAAGATAGTCAAGACCCCCATACCCACTTGCAAGGCCTTTTCCCCACCAGTTAAAGGACGATAATAATCCGGAAGCCCCCAGAAGGAAACTCGTTTTCTCACTCCTTCTTGCATCTCTTTCAATACTTCTTCAAAAGAAGATTTGAGTTGAAGCCCTCTTGCTTGAATCCGTTTTTCATCAGAGACTTTTGCTCTACGATAAAGACTATCAGATACCTTGTAATCCGCAAACAAATTGGAAAGAGTTTCTTCTTTTTTGCCTGAAAAAGCCAGATTTAGACAGTCTTTCTCAAAGCTTGACAAACCATCTTCTTTTACTAGCCTCAAACCAACTGCATCTCCTTCTGAAATAATAGAAACATTCCCACGGTCTATCACATCTAGCAAGGTAGCTTGAATAAGTTGGTCAAAGGTAAATTTACCTGCTCCTTTTGTTAGAGGACTCACCTCCTCCAAGGAGGTCGAGTATACTGCTTCTGATAAAACCATAGGCTCTAATTCCATTGGTGGCTCATAGAGACGATGATTTTTGGCATATTTGACTGAAGGAGTGGTCTTTCTTCTATAAATAAAATAGAAGCAGACACTCAATAACAAGGAGATAGAAAGTATCGAAGGGAAGAACCAAGTAAGGAGTTGTTTACTTTGCTCTTTTTCTTTAACAATCGAGTCTTCTACCTTATTAAATTCTTCTAAACGATTCCCTTTCAATCCCTGATCCGTAGCATTAGCAAAATCAGTTCGAGGCCAATAGGCATGCAACTCAACTCCACGCTTAGGTGGAAGATCGTCTAAACGAATAGTATAATCAAGGTTACTCTTTTCAACCGTTCCCTCTCTAAAGAGTTGCCCTGTATGGAAAAAGAGTTTCTCAGCCCCCTTGTCCCCCCTTACATGAAATTCAAACTTTTTAATAGATTCTGAACTGTCTGTTAAAGGTTGCCAATTTAATTCAGCAATGTCATCATATAGAAAAAGCAAATTCTTTAAGTTCCAGACAAGGTCAACTTCAACTGTGTCGCCTTCTTGACCTGGATTATAAACTTTAACAGTATAACCATCTACTCCTTCTATCACTTCGCTAGTAACGTCTGCTAGTTCAGCACCGTTTTTCGCAGCCTGAACCTTTGGATGAGGATCAATGTCAAATCCACTAGGCATCTTGCCAGCACGTCCAAGTCCCACGATTTGGCCCTTAAAGTCCTCCTCAAACTGGTAAACTATCTTCTGTCTAAATTCTGCCGTATTGTCTGCATGAATATACAAATCCCCTTGGTAAGAGTTTATCTTGAAATCAATTGCAAAAACAGAGAGTGGCAGAAGGCAAAACAAGCCTAACACCAGTAAGAAAAAAGTTTTTTTCATCAACTAAGCCCCCTTTTTATCTTTGCTATCATTATATCATTTTTTCTCAAGTAAGGGCTTACCTATATTGAAAAATAGAGTTTTTTTCGATAAAATAGGAGACAGTTATTTTTTAATAGATTAGAAATAGGAGAAATCATGAGAAAAATATACTTATCTATTTTCACAAGTCTCTTGCTGATGCTGGGACTTGTCAATGTTGCTCAAGCCGATGAATATTTACGCATCGGGATGGAAGCAGCATATGCTCCCTTTAACTGGACTCAGGATGATGATAGCAATGGAGCTGTCAAAATCGATGGGACTAACCAGTATGCTAACGGATACGATGTTCAAATCGCCAAGAAAATCGCTAAGGACTTAGGTAAAGAACCTTTGGTTGTTAAAACAAAGTGGGAAGGTCTAGTCCCTGCCCTTACTTCTGGTAAGATTGACATGATTATCGCAGGTATGAGTCCAACTGCAGAACGCAAACAAGAAATTGCCTTTTCAAGTAGTTACTACACTAGCGAACCTGTCCTACTAGTCAAAAAAGATTCTGCCTACGCAAATGCAAAATCTTTGGATGACTTTAACGGTGCGAAAATCACTTCTCAACAAGGGGTCTACCTCTACGACTTGATTGCACAAATCCCAGGTGCTAAAAAAGAAACTGCCATGGGAGACTTCGCTCAAATGCGCCAAGCTCTTGAGGCTGGTGTCATCGATGCTTATGTTTCTGAACGCCCAGAAGCACTGACTGCTGAAGCTGCCAACTCTAAGTTCAAGATGGTTCAAGTAGAACCAGGTTTCAAAACTGGAGAAGAAGATACAGCTATTGCCATTGGACTTCGTAAAGATGACAATCGTATTAGCCAAATCAATGCCAGCATTGAAACCATTTCGAAAGATGACCAAGTTGCCTTGATGGATCGTATGATCAAGGAACAGCCTGCCGAAGCTACAACAACTGAAGAGACTAGCAGTAGTTTCTTTAGCCAAGTCGCTAAAATTCTTTCTGAAAACTGGCAACAACTCTTGCGTGGTGCTGGTATCACTCTTTTAATCTCTATCGTCGGAACCATCATAGGTCTCATTATCGGCCTTGCCATTGGTGTCTTCCGTACTGCTCCTCTATCTGAGAATAAAGCCATTTATGGCCTACAAAAACTAGTCGGCTGGATTCTCAATGTCTACATTGAAATTTTCCGTGGTACGCCAATGATCGTTCAATCGATGGTTATCTACTATGGAACTGCCCAAGCTTTCGGTATCAACCTTGATCGTACACTGGCTGCTATCTTCATCGTTTCAATCAACACCGGAGCCTACATGACTGAAATCGTTCGTGGTGGTATCCTAGCAGTTGACAAAGGACAATTTGAAGCCGCGACTGCTCTTGGCATGACTCATAATCAAACCATGCGTAAGATTGTCCTCCCTCAGGTAGTTCGTAACATCCTACCAGCAACGGGTAATGAATTTGTCATCAATATCAAAGATACATCTGTATTGAACGTTATCTCTGTTGTCGAACTTTATTTCTCAGGAAATACCGTGGCGACGCAAACCTATCAATACTTCCAGACATTTACAATCATCGCCGTGATTTACTTTGTCCTCACCTTCACCGTAACACGTATCCTACGCTTCATTGAACGCCGAATGGACATGGATACCTATACTACAGGTGCTAACCAAATGCAAACGGAGGATTTGAAATAATGACACAAGCAATCCTTGAAATTAAACACCTCAAAAAATCCTATGGACAAAACGAAGTGCTAAAAGACATTTCTCTGACTGTCCACAAGGGAGAAGTCATCTCTATCATCGGAAGCTCTGGAAGCGGAAAATCAACTTTCCTACGCTCCATTAACCTTCTTGAAACGCCAACTGATGGACAAATCCTTTATCATGGACAAAACGTCCTCGAAAAAGGCTATGATCTCACGCAATACCGTGAAAAGTTGGGGATGGTGTTCCAATCCTTTAACCTCTTTGAAAATCTCAACGTGCTTGAAAACACAATTGTCGCTCAGACAACTGTCCTTAAACGCGAACGTACAGAAGCTGAAAAGATTGCCAAAGAAAACCTGGAAAAGGTCGGCATGGGAGAACGCTACTGGCAAGCGAAACCAAAACAACTCTCAGGTGGTCAAAAACAACGTGTGGCCATCGCTCGTGCCCTTTCAATGAATCCGGACGCTATTCTCTTTGATGAACCAACATCAGCTCTCGATCCAGAAATGGTTGGAGAGGTCCTCAAAATCATGCAAGATCTGGCTCAGGAAGGCTTGACTATGATTGTTGTAACCCACGAAATGGAATTCGCTCGTGATGTCTCTCACCGTGTTATCTTCATGGATAAGGGTGTAATCGCTGAAGAAGGCAAACCAGAAGACCTCTTCACTAATCCTAAAGAAGACCGTACAAAAGAATTCCTTCAACGCTATCTCAAATAAAAAGAAAAGGCTGCATCAACCGTGCAGTCTTTTTGCTATCCTCATACTCTTCGAAAATCTCTTCAAACCACGTCAGCTTCGCCTTGCCGTAGGTATATGTTACTGACTCTGTCAGTCTTATTTACAACCTCAAAGCAGTGCTTTGAGCAGCCTACGGCTAGCTTCCTAGTTTGCTCTTTGATTTTCATTGAGTATCAAAATGAAAAGGCAGACCTTATTCAAGAATCCGCCATTATCCAAAGATTAATCTTCAAATTTTTCATGATTTTTTTCATAGAAATCAATTAAACCTAGAGCTGTTTCAAATGAAATATTTTTTACTTTTGCACGACCCTGCGCTAGAGCAATGATAGACATTTCACGCGCATTCGTTTCTTTAGAGATACGGTAGCCTGTGATTTTCTTATCACGAACCCAGCCAACAACTGATTCTACTTTTTCAAAGTTTGACTTAGCCATGTTCTTCTCCTATTTTCTTCTTTACGTTATATTATTCTATACGTTTTTATGTCTTTTGTCAATAAAAAAACATATATTCAATAAAATAAATGATTCAGAATCTTCTTACTTCCTTTTTAAAGCCGATAATATATAGGTTTTTGCTTACTATAACCCATTAGTAAGCTCCTAAAGAATAATTGTATTATTAAACTTTAAACTTGTAAAAATATTCATGTATACTGAATGCCAGTTTCTCAATAGGATAGACAGGATTTACTATTTCATTCTATATATTCCTTTTAAATCAACAAGTCCACTAAAGATAGTCTTTCACTCCACACTATCTCTAAACCATTCCGTTTTCTTTCTCCTTCTTTGGTTCCTTTCCTGTCCTTATCTATATCTTATTTATTTCACAACCGGTACTACTTACTTTGTCCAATCTTGCACCTTCTGATTACATACCCGCTTCCCAGCTAGTCATTTGAAAACAGCAGCACTTGCCGTTTCATGTCTAGCACTATTGTTTATCTCACGAGTTTTTTCAGCCGACTCACCTAGCAACCATCTCACAAACATTGATTATTTTTTCTAATTCCTATTATATTTAGTGAAAGTTCAAATTAGGGATATATACAATTGGGGATTTCAAAAAATTTCCTTATATATAGTAAGTAATGCTGTCGCCTCAATATAAACAGAATCAAAAATAATAGGTGTTATAGTGAGTTGTAGTAGAAATAGCACGATAGATTTCCTAAGTCCATAGGAATCGCCCCCTTTCTTCATCCTCATTATAACACCTATACATCAGTTGTGCAAATAATATGATATTTTTTTATTAGTCCTCAGACAAGCATATTATAGAGCGTTTCATTACCATTTAAGTTAATATAAGCTGGATCGAAACCTTCCATTCTACGGATCAAACCTGCATAATCATGCTTATCTTCCAAAGCGATCCCAATCAATACAGGCCCTGTCCCCTTGCTAGCTCGTTTGATATACTCAAAACGTGTGATATCATCATTTGGCCCCAAGATATCATTTACAAACTCACGCAAAGCCCCCGGACGCTGTGGAAAATTAACCACAAAGTAATGCTTGATCCCATCATAAATCAAGGCACGTTCTTCCATTTCTGGCATACGGTTGATATCATTATTTCCTCCAGAAATGATACAACAAATGGTTTTCCCCTTGATATATTCAGCCAACACCTCTAAAGAAGCAATACTAGCCGCTCCAGCAGGTTCTGCAACAATCCCTTGCTTAGAGTAGAGATCAATCAAGGTTTCAGAAATCAATCCCTCATCGACACCTACTAAGGTTTGAACATGTTGACGAGTTGCTTCATAGGTCAACTGACCTACCTTTTGCACAGCAATCCCATCCGCAAATTTGTCAATTTCTTTGAGTTTGACTGGTCCACCAGCTTCAAAGGCCGCCTTCATGGAACGCGCTCCATTCGCCTCTACTCCGATAACTTCAATCTCTGGACTTATTTCCTTGATATAGGTAGAAACCCCAGCAATGAGACCGCCACCACCAACAGGAACCAAGACAGCATCAAAATCAATCGATTCTTTTCGAGCTTCTTCTAAAATCTCATAAGCAACTGTCCCTTGACCAGCTTGAACATGAGCATCATCAAAGGGATCAATAAAGGTACGATTTTCAGAGACTGTAAATTCTTGAGCTGCTTTAGCTGAGGCATCAAAAGTATCTCCAACTAGTTTAATGGTTACGAAATCCCCACCAAAAAAGCGAACTTGACCAATTTTTTGTTGCGGAGTAGTAATGGGCATAAAAATAGTAGCAGGAATTTTCATCTCATTACAAGTATAGGCTACTCCCTGCGCATGATTTCCCGCAGAAGCGCAGACTACCCCACGTTCACGCTCTTCCTTGCTGAGTTGGGAAATGGCATAATAAGCACCACGAATTTTAAAAGAACGAACACGCTGGGCATTTTCCTTTTTCAAATAAATCTTAGCACCATACTTCTCCGATAAATAATGGTCATAATCAAGCGGTGTATTAACGACCACACCATTCAAGACCTTATGAGCCTTGATTATATCTTTTGAACTTAACATCATTTTCTCCTAGACTATTTCATACTATCGCAATCCATCCCCTTAAAAGTGAGATGAATTGATTATAAAAGCGAGTTAGTCCCCCAACTCGCCTTCACCTTAATTTCTATCAATTAGTTATAGATTTTGAATGCATCATCGTCGTTTTTACCAACGAATGGCATTGCTTTACGCAATTCTGCACCAACTTTTTCAATTTCAAGGTTAGCTGCTTGTTCACGGTAAGCAGTCAATTTTGGACGTCCAGCTTTATAGTCATTTACAAAGTCATTTGCAAATTTACCATTTTGGATGTCTGCCAAGACAGCTTTCATGTTTTCTTTAACTTGCTCAGTAATTACACGTGGACCTGATACATAGTCACCGTATTCAGCAGTGTTTGAAATTGATTGACGCATTTTCTTGAATCCACCTTCGTAGATCAAATCAACGATCAATTTCATTTCGTGAAGAACTTCAAAGTAAGCCAATTCTGGGGCGTAACCTGCTTCTGTCAAGACTTCGAAACCTGCTTCGATAAGAGCAGTCAAACCACCACAAAGTACAGCTTGTTCACCAAACAAATCTTCTTCAGTTTCTTCTTTGTAAGTTGTTTCAAGAAGACCTACACGTGCTGCTCCAACACCTTTACACCAGTCCATAGCAATATTTTTCGCATTTCCTGTTGCATCTTGGTATACTGCGTAAAGAGCTGGAACACCAAATCCTTCTTCATAAGTACGACGTACCAAGTGTCCTGGTCCTTTAGGAGCACACATGAAGACATCTACATCCGCAGGAACTTTGATAAACTCAAAGTGGATATTGAAACCATGAGCAAATCCAACTGCATTTCCAGCTTCCAAGTTTGGAGCGATTTCTGCTTCGTACAATTCTTGTTGGATTTCGTCTGGTGCCAAAATCATGATAACGTCAGCCAATTTAGTTGCTTCTGCTACTGTGTAAGTGTCAAATCCATCTTCTTTTGCTTTGTCAAAAGATTTACCTGGACGTACACCGATGATAACATCGCGACCAGAATCACGCAAGTTTTGAGCATGCGCATGTCCTTGCGAACCATAACCAATAACGGCGATTTTTTTACCGTCAAGTGCTGCTACTTTAACATCTTTTTCATATTCCATTTGAACTGCCATAGTTTTTCTCTCTTTTCTATTATTTATTGCCTTTTAGGCTGGTTTAACAAATTTAAAATATTTTTATACTCAATGAAAATCAAAGAGCAAATTAGGAAGCTAGCCGCAGGCTGTACTTGAGTACGGCAAGGCAAAGCTGACGTGATTTGAAGAGATTTTCGAAGAGTATTAATCGCGGGTAAATCCAGTTGCACCCGTTCGAGCAATATTGCGAATACCGTATGGTCGAATGACTCGCAACAGTGCTTCGCTCTTTTCTGCATTTCCTGTCATCTGAATGGTAATCGAGCTTGGCGCTACATCTACCACAGTAGCACGGAAAGGTTGAATAATCGCTAGAATCTCAGCTCGCTTCTCAGCTGGCGCTGACATCTTAACCAAAATTACCTCGCGCTCCAAATGAGGCTTGTCTGTAATATCACGAATGCGAATCACATCAATCTGACGATTGAGCTGTTTGATAATTTGCTCCACCTCATCATGTGAAGCAACATCAATAATAATGGTGATACGCGATACATTCGGATCTTCTGTTGCTCCAACAGAGATACTTTCGATATTAACCTGACGACGAGACAGGACACCGGTAAAGCGATTGAGGACTCCTGATCGATTTTGTAGTTTTGCCGTTAACATTCTACGCATGGAACTTCACCCCCAACATCTCATGATTACTCTTACCAGCCGGTACCATTGGTAACACCTGTTCCTTACGAGAAATATCTACCTCGATTAGCATAGGAACATTCTCAGTGATCACTTCAAGGTCTTGAGCCAAGGTCTCAGGATTGTCAAACTTATAGTTTTTAATGCCATAAGCTTGTGCCATCAATTGGAAATCAGGAAGAGTATCAAAGACCGACTCTGACGTTCTACCTTCATAGAAGGATTCCTGCCATTGGCGAACCATTCCAAGCGAGTGGTTGTTCAGCATAACCACCTTGATTGGCACCTTGTAAATGTTCAAAATAGCCAATTCCTGGTTAGTCATTTGGAAACCGCCATCCCCAACAAACAAGACTACTTCCTTATCTGGGTTAGCAATTTTAGCTCCAATTGCTGCTGGAATTCCAAATCCCATGGTTCCCAAACCACCTGAAGTCACTAACTGACGTTCGTTTTGGTAGGGGTAATACTGGGCTGTCCACATTTGGTGTTGACCAACGTCTGTTACTACAATGGCATCTCCATTCGTCAATTCACCAATTCGTTCAATAACTGCTTGCGGTTGAACCACACGCTCTTTCTTATCATAAGAACGAACGCGGTTCTTGTCTTTAGTGACTTTTTCAATCCATTTTTCAGTATTGTTATGAACTGTTGGTTCGGCCAGCAACATTTGCAAGGCTTTCTTAGCATCTCCAACTACTGGAATATCCGCACTGATAATCTTGCCAATCTCAGCTGGGTCAATATCAATGTGGGCAACCTTAGCATTCTTAGCGAAAGTCTTAGGATTCCCCGTCAAGCGGTCATCGAAACGGCAACCAATACTAATCATAAAATCAGCTTCTGTCATGGCAATATTAGCTGCGAAAGACCCGTGCATGCCTCCCATTCCAAGGAAGAGTGGATGACTCGTTGCAATCGTTCCTTGCCCTAAAAGGCTGGTTACCACTGGAATTTGATAGCGTTCTGCAAATTCATTTAATTCTGCAGCTGCTTCAGCATAACTAATTCCACCACCAGCTAACAAGACTGGCTTTTTAGCCTTGGATAATTGCTTCAAGATTTTCTTGATTTGCATATCATTTGGCTCAAGAGTTGGTTGATAGCTTGGTAAATTCACTTCTGGTGAATAGATGAAGTCTGTTTCCAAAGCAGATACG
Source organism: Streptococcus humanilactis (assembly GCF_019448275.1). Taxonomy (GTDB): domain Bacteria; phylum Bacillota; class Bacilli; order Lactobacillales; family Streptococcaceae; genus Streptococcus; species Streptococcus humanilactis. The sequence continues at coordinate 33,192 of NZ_JAHXBZ010000003.1, forward strand.
TCTTTAGGTAGGTCAATGACGACTGGCCCTGGACGGCCTGTAGTTGCGATATGGACAGCTTCCGTAATGATACGCGGAATATCAGCTGTCTCACGAACTTGGTAATTGTACTTAGTGATTGGCATGGTAATTCCCACGATGTCTGCCTCCTGAAAGGCATCTTTCCCAATCCCTGCTCGCGCCACCTGACCTGTAAAGACCAAAAGGGGAACGCTATCGCTCATGGCATCTGCAATCCCTGTAATGGCATTTGTTGCTCCTGGTCCACTAGTGACGACGGCAACACCCAACTTTCCAGTTGATTTGGCATAACCTTCAGCTTCATGCAAACAACCTTGCTCATGGCGTCCTAGAATGTGGCGAATGCCTTTAAAATTATATATCGCATCATAAAAAGGCAAGACCGCACCACCAGGATAACCAAAGATGGTATCAATTCCTAAATCACGAAGTGTTTCCAAAACTAGGTCCGACCCCGTCTTAGGAGACTCTAAACTGATTTTCTCCATTGTTCCCCTTTCTTTCCTCTTAAAAATAACTTGTTACTATCATACCACTTTTTCAAAATTTTTCAAGACAAAAGAAGAAATTTTCTGAATTTTCTATTTTAACGTTTATTTATGAATGTTATTTTTGTTTTTATTAAAAAGATATCGATTTCATTTACTAAACAATAAAAAAGAACTGATTTCTCAGTCCTTCATTAATCTTATTCCACACTAAATAGGTATGGGTAAACTGGTTGTTGACCTTGGTGAATCTCGACTTCAACGTCTTCGAACTCTTCTGCGATTTCTTGAGCAATTTCATTGGCAAGTTCTTCGCTTCCGTCTTCACCGACATAGAAGGTTACGATTTCACTATCTTCATCCAACATATGTTTCAATGTTTCTGTCAAGGTTTGGTGCATGTCAGGGTTTGACACGAGAATTTTCCCATCAACCATACCAAGATTATCGTTTTCATGGATTTCTAAGCCATCAATGGTTGTATCACGCACAGCTGTTGTGACGCTTCCGCTAACGACATCGCTAAGAGCAGCAGTCATACGCTCTTGGTTTTCTTCGATAGACTTGCTTGGATCAAAGGCAAGAAGACTTGTCAAACCTTGAGGAAGAGTGCGAGCTTCCACCACTACTGCTGGTTGCTCCAAAACTTCTGCTGCAGATTGAGCTGCCATGAAGATGTTCTTGTTATTTGGCAGGAAGATGATGTTACGAGCGTTGACCTGTTCAACAGCCTTGATAAAGTCTTCTGTTGAAGGGTTCATAGTTTGACCGCCTTCGATAACATAATCCACACCTTGAGAACGGAAGATATCTGCTAGACCTTTACCAGCCACCACAGCAATCAAAGCATACTCTTTTTCTTCAGCTGGTTTGCTAACTTGAGCAGCTTCTTTTTCAACCTGTGCTTCGTGTTGGTTACGCATATTGTCAACTTTTACCTTGACCAAGCTACCATATTTAAGACCTTCTTGCATAACAAGTCCTGGATCTTCTGTATGGACATGGACTTTGACAATTTCATCATCGTTGACAACAAGGAGGGAATCCCCAAGTTCATTCAAGTAGTTACGGAATTCGTCGTACTCAAAATCTTTGGCATAGGTTGGACCTTGCTTAAGAGCTACCATGATTTCAGTACAGTAACCAAACGTGATGTCCTCAGTCGCTACGTGACCAGCTACAGACTTGTGATGCTCTGCATTTATCATCTCACTCATGTTGGCAGGAGTCGCTACAAAGTCCTCAGATGCAATATATTCACCAGTAAGAGCTGAAAGGAAACCTTCATAGATGAAGACCAGTCCTTGACCACCTGAGTCCACAACGCCAACTTCTTTCAATACTGGAAGCATGTCTGGTGTTTTAGCTAGAGCTGTTTTAGCACCTTCCAAGGCTGCGCGCATGACTTCAACAGCGTCATCTGTTTGCTCAGCTTTTTTCTTAGCACCGATAGCAGCCCCACGAGAAACTGTCAAAATCGTTCCTTCAACTGGTTTCATCACTGCCTTATAGGCAACTTCTACACCTGATTGGAAGGCAAGGGCCAAGTCTTGACCTGTTAACTCGTCTTTATCCTTGATGGCTTGTGAAAATCCACGGAAAAGCTGAGACGTAATAACTCCTGAGTTCCCACGCGCTCCCATCAAAAGACCTTTAGCAAGAATGCTCGCTACCTCTCCAACTGTAGAAGCTGGTTTGTCTGCAACTTCTTTGGCTCCATTTTCAATGGTCATTCCCATATTTGTACCAGTATCTCCATCTGGAACTGGAAAGACGTTTAATGAATTGACATATTCAGCTTGCTTATTCAAGCGAGTTGATGCAGCCTGCACCATTTCTTGAAATAAGCTAGTAGTAATTTTTGACACGGTTATTCTCCTACAACTTTGATATTTTGAATGTAGACATTTACAGTCTGAGCAGTAATTCCAAGTTGGTTTTCCAAGCTAAAACGAACACGCTCTTGAATGTTTTTTGACACTTCGCTAATCTTTGTTCCGTAGCTCAACACGGTATATACATCAACTGCAATACTGCCATCTTCGGATGCCTTTACGACGACACCTTTGGAATAATTTTCCTTACCTAGAAGGGCTTGGAAATTATCTTTGAGGGCATTTTTACTAGCCATACCGACCACACCAAAAATCTCAGTTGCTGCTCCACCTACGACAGTTGCAATCACTTCATCTGTTAGTTCGATTTGACCATCTTTTGTATTAATTTTTACAGTCATCCTTTTTACCTCAACTAGTTGATACTCTATTTTATCATATTTCAGCCCAAGTGTAAAAGCAGAATACTGTATCAGCGGATATTTACTCTATTTTTCAAATGATGTTATACCCGTAATAAAAGAAAAAAGACCCTAAGGTCTCCTTTACTTTTATTATTAAACGCGTTCAACTTTACCTGATTTCAAAGCACGAGCTGAAGCCCAAACTTTTTTAGGTTTACCATCGATAAGAACAGTAACTTTTTGAAGGTTTGGTTTTACGGCACGTTTTGTTTGGTTCATCGCGTGTGAACGGTTGTTTCCTGATACAGTCTTACGACCTGTAAAGTAACATACTTTAGCCATTGTGTTTTCCTCCTATTAGATCTAATATAGCGGATGTGCTAGCACCACATACCGTACTATGTTATCACACTTTCTTCATTTTTGCAAGGGAATTGGAAGATTTTTTTATTTAACGTAGACAATCCCCAACTTCCCAAAAGCCACATCTCCACGGATAATCAAGGTTTTACTGGTTGGAGCTAGAGTGGTATCTGTCTTGGCTACAGCACAGAAAGTTTCCACCTTCAAATCAACTCGCCAATGTTGAGGAACATAGATAACTGCATTCCCAAAACCAACTTCCACTTTCAGGGTTGCGGTATCTCCTAAAATCTCTGCATTGTCATAATATATCTTGGCATTCCCAAAACCAACTTCTACTTGGTCGTCTACCAATTCTTGGTCTTGCTTGTAGAAAGTCCCAGTCCCAAAAGCAACTTCCTTATCTGTAAGAATGGTCTTTTTACCATCATACCACCATTTTTTCCCATTCCAAGTTCTGTTAGAATGAGTGAGTGCGCTGACACCCATTACGATTAAAATACTTGCCCAGAACAATGACTGAGTGGGAATCGGTAAAATGCCATAAAAGTGGTTAGCAAGCATTAAGGCTACTAAAGCTGTAAAAGAGGCTGAAGTTAAGTGACGACGCAACAAAGCTCCAACTGATTGGTAGGCAAAAAAAGCAATACCGAACAAGGGCCAAATTTGCCCTCCAAGAGAAGGGATTCCAAAATTCCCCTGCAATAATACTAAAGCCGCCAAAATGAGCAACACAATACCAAATGCTTTCTTTTTCATGTTCTTACCTCATGTTTCTTAGATTTTCTTTTAGGAGGGATTGGTAATGTCGTGAGACATGAACCTCCTTATGGGTCTGATAAAAGGAAATGGTGCCCGTTCCTGAAAAGGACTTGTCCACCGAATAGATTTGCCGAATATTAGCGATAGTTGACTTGGATACTCGACTAAAATAGCGAGGAAGGATAGACTCTAACTCATAGAGTTTGAGCCGAACTTCATAGGCATCTTTATGGGTATGGGCATAAATCTTGCTATCTTCCGTCTCAAAGAAGAGAATTTCCGATAAGTCCAGATAATATTCACCTGTTCCCTTGTAAAAAATCAACCTCGGAGACTTGGACTCTTGCAAGAGGCGCTGTAAATCCGCAATCTCATCTGTCAAAGTCGCTGCCTTGATGACAATTTCAGTTTCCTCTAAATTGCTGTCAATTTCGATTCGTAACTTCATTCCATCTCCTTTCTGACTCTACTATATCAAAGCTAAAATAAGAAAACAAGAGCAAAAAAGCAAGTGGTTACTTTAGACCCGTAAGTGGTTGTAAGGTTACCTTAACTTGCAGGTCAAAATAGAAAGAAAATCACACCCCACACAAGACCACAAATATAGCCAACCACTACATCCTTGGGAAAATGCACTCCACCCAAGACTCTCACTAGCCCCAGGAAGGCTGATAAGGTCAAACAAATCATCCCCATAGTTAGACTAGCATGTAAGCAAGCCATGGAGATAATGGTTGCTGAAAAGACATGACGACTGGGCATTGACTGACCAGGACCATCTCTGTCAAGCAAGGGTTTAATATCCCATTCCTCATAAGGTCTAGGGGCATTGATTTTCTTACGGAGAAGGGACAAAATCACAAAACCTGACGCAGGGACAAACACATAGATCAAGACCTGTTTTCCAAGTCCTTGTTGGAGATAGGTAGTTGCTAACAAGGTCAGATAAACTATAGGCATAACTACCGTCATGAACCGATTGAAAGATCTTAACAAGCTCAGAAGAAAGGGCTTATTTTTAATATTAGTATCCATGTGGTCATACCATTCTTGATAATTTTTCATATATTTTCTCATCACTTACTCAAATTTTGCTTATAGGGAAGCATTTGTCTTCTAGTATAGTGCAGAAAAAGAAGGCCGTCAAGCCTTCTTTCGATTTATTCTTCTGCTTCGTCTTCTGTAAATTGACTGTTGTAGAGATCAGCGTAAAAACCAGCTTGCGACATTAGCGCGTCATGATTTCCTTGCTCGATGATATTGCCATCTTTCATGACGAGAATAAGATCAGCATTACGGATGGTTGACAAGCGGTGGGCGATGACAAAGGAAGTTCTGCCCTCCATCAAACGATCCATAGCTTTCTGAATCAATTCCTCTGTACGGGTATCAACAGAAGAAGTCGCTTCATCTAGGATTAGGAGTGGCGCATCTTTCAGCAAAGCACGAGCGATAGTCAAGAGTTGTTTTTGCCCGACAGACAAGGTTACTGTATCGTCCAAGACGGTATCATAACCATCTGGTAGGGTCATAATAAAGTGGTGAATCCCTACAGCCTTGCTGGCTTCAATCACGCGCTCATCACTAATACCTGTTTGGTTATAGATAAGATTGTCGCGAATAGTACCTTCAAAGAGCCAAGTGTCCTGCAAGACCATTGAAAAGGCATCGTGTACTTCTGATCGCTTCATAGCCTTGGTATCCACACCATCAATGCAAATACTTCCCTTATCAATCTCATAAAACTTCATCAAGAGGTTAACAATGGTCGTCTTCCCAGCACCAGTTGGTCCAACAATGGCAACCTTTTGACCTGCATGAGCTGTAGCAGAAAAGTCATGAATAATCGTTCGCTCTGGTGTATAACCAAAGGAGACTCGATCAAAGACTACTTGACCTTTCATATCGCTCAATTGTCTTTCTTTATGGGATTCATCTTCCATTTCCTCTTCAGCTAAAAATTCAAAGACACGTCCCATGGCTGCGCTAGCCTGCTGAAGACTGGTAATTCCTTGGGCGATTTGGGAAAGAGGCTGAGAAAAGATACGAACGTAGGCCATAAAGGCAACGATAATCCCTATACTAATCTGCCCATTCAGAGCCAAGGCTGCACCAACAATAATCACCAAGGCATAGCTAAAGTTCCCAATAAACATCATAATCGGCATCATAATCCCTGAAATAAACTGAGATTTCCAGATACTGTTATACAGACGGTGGTTTAATTTCGCAAACTCTTCTTTCGTGCTCTCGATAGCATTGTAACTAGTCACCACATTATGGCCAGAGTACATTTCCTCCACATAACCATTTACAGCTGCCAAATCTTTTTGCTGACTCTTAAAGAAGCCCTGGGATTTGCCCATAAAGACAGACACGAAAGCAAAGCCAACAAGAGTTGACACAACCGTCACCAAGGCTAAAATCCAGTTCATCCCAAACATGGTTACCAAGACTGCTACGACCAATAAACTAGATGAAAGAACTGTTCCCAGACTTTGATTGAGGGACTGGGCTGCCGTGTCAACGTCATTGGTTACACGAGACAAGGTATCTCCTTGAGAATGTCCATCAAAATATCCTAATGGAAGGCGATTAATTTTCTCTGCAATCGCTCTTCTCAAACGCTCTGAAAAACGTTGAATGGCTGTTGTAAACAGAAAGGCCTGCAAATAATTTGATAGAAGTCCGATCACATAAATCACGGCCAAAAAACCACCAATAGCTGCAACCGTCGCGACATCCACACTTGTTTCTAGACCACTGGCAATGATATTAGTCATTTCCTTGATGCGGGTTGGACCATATACAGTAATGATATTGGATACGATTGTTGCTAGAAAGGCTATCAGAAGGGCAAACTGGAGGCCTGCAAGATAGGGTTTAGTCTGTTTCCAGAGAGACATTTTCTTATTTTCCATGTTCCAATTCCTCCTTCGATAGTTGTGAATAAGCAATTTCTTGGTAAACTTCATTGCTTGCTAGAAGTTCCCTGTGGGTACCTTGTCCCACGACTTTTCCTTGATCCAAGACCAAAATCAAATCTGCATCCATAATCGTTGAAATACGCTGTGCAACGATAAGCTTGGTCATAGACTTGGTTTTCTCTGCTAGCTCTTGGCGTAGGACACGGTCTGTCTTGTAGTCCAAGGCTGAGAAGGAGTCATCAAAGATGAGGATTTCTGGCTTCCGAGCTAAGGCACGCGCAATTGCCAGACGCTGTCTTTGACCACCTGAGAAGTTGGTTCCTCCTTGGGCCACTTCTGACGCTAAGCCCGCTTCCTTGTATTCGATAAAGCTCTTAGACTGGGCCAATTCCAAAGCTTGCCACATAGCCTGATTACTAAGCGGTGTTTCTTGACTCTGTCCAAAGTCTAAATTGTCCTTGATATCACCTGAAAAGAGAACAGCTTTTTGTGGAATATAACCAACCTTGTTGCGCAAATCTTCTAGAGCATAGTCTTGAACATTGACACCGTCCACCAGAATTTCTCCTGCTGATACGTCGTAGAAGCGTGGAATCAGATTGACCAGAGTTGATTTACCAGAACCTGTTGACCCAATAAAGGCCACTGTTTGACCAGCTTCTGCTCTAAAGCTAACATGTTCGATAACCGCCTCCGAATTTGCCGCATATCGGAAGGTCACATCCTTAAATTCGACCTGACCTTTGAGGTTTTCATCAGCCAGCTGCACTTGAGCAGGGTTTTGGATAGAAGAATGCAAATCTAAAACTTGATTAATCCGCTTAGCAGAGACCATAGTTCGGGGAAGAACGATGAAGAGTACTCCCATGAGAAGGAAGCCCATGACAACCTGCATGGCATAAGACATGAAAACAATCATGTCACTAAAGAGAGGCAGACGCGCTATCGGAGCAGCATCGTTAATCACATAGGCCCCAATCCAGTAAATCGCCACACTCAAACCACTTGAAATCCCCATCATGATAGGGTTCAAAATAGCCATAAGACGGTTGACAAACAAATTCAAGCGTGTCAATTCATCATTTGCTGCTGCAAATTTTTCATTTTGGTAATCCTCTGCATTGTAGGCACGAACGACACGAATACCTGTTAAACTCTCACGAGTGATACTGTTCAGTTTATCTGTCAGCCCCTGAATCAAGGACTGTTTTGGAAAGGCTAGCGTCACCAAAACGATCGTCATCAAAACGTTGACAATCACTGCCACAAGAATGGCCCAGAGCCAGTATTCTGAATGGCCTAAAATCTTCCCGATGGCCCAGATAGCCATAATCGGACCACGCGTAACCACTTGCAAGCCCATGGTAATCAACATCTGAACTTGGGTAATATCATTGGTCGTACGAGTTAAGAGACTAGGGATAGAGAATTTCTTAATCTCTGTCTGCGAGTAGTCTAAAACTCGATTAAAAATATCACTTCTTAGCCTACTAGTATAAGAAGCAGCCACTCTAGACGCAAAAAATCCAACTGCAACTGCGGACAAGAAGGCCAGAAAGGACATTCCCACCATCATGCTTGCTGGCTGCCATAACTCATCTAAGTTGCTACCCTGAGTTCCTAGTAAATCCGTAATTTTCGAGATATAGGTTGGCACTTCCAACTCTAGATAAACTTGAAAGCAGGTAAAGAGAATGGCTAGGAAAACAATCCCCCATTCTTTTCCACTAATTCGTTTTGCTAATTTCTTCATCATCTCCTCCTATTCCCTTGATATTTTCCTGTAGTTGACTGAGGACTTTCTTAAAAATCAGTAATTCATCTTCATCTACGCCTGCCAACAACTGCCTGTCTATGCGTTCAAAGAAGGCCTTAACCTGCTTCATTTGAGAACGCGATTTGTCCGTCAGACGAACAAACTTGGCCCGCTTATCGACAGGACTCGCCTCCAATTCCACCAAACCATTTTGCACCATACGTTTGACCAAATTACTAGCAACAGACTTAGTAATATTGAGTTCCTGCTCGATATCTTTAATCAAGACCAAGTCTTGGTTTTCCTCACGACTATCCAAAAAACGTACAACCTGACCTTGAGGTCCACCCATAAATTCAATGCCACTACGTTTGGCTTCCTTTTGCACCATCAAATGAATCTGGTGACCAAAACGCTTAAAGACCAACATCGGTTTATCCATGCTATCTCCTTTCTAACCATCACATTTAGTTCTCCTAGGAACTAATTAAGTTTTCATGAGAACTATTTTACCACTTTGAAAAGAGATGTCAAGAAAAAAGTTTCCTAGAGAACTATTTTCTTGATTAAAAAAATCCCAAGTGATTTTCTCACTTAGGATCATGTTTCCTAGGTTAAATTAGAACCCATCTACGTTTGTATAAATCTTTTGAACGTCTTCGTCATCTTCAAGGACGCTGTAAAGTTTTTCAAAGGTTTCAAGGTCATCGCCCGACAATTCCACTTCTGACTGAGGGATCATTTCCAATTCAGTCACTTGGAATTCTTCGACACCTGACTCACGAAGGGCAACGATAGCCTTGTGGAGGTCAGTTGGTGCTGTGTAAACAGTGATTGTTCCTTCTTCTGCTTCTACATCGTCCACATCCACATCTGCTTCTAGCAATTGCTCAAAGACTGCATCGGCATCTTCACCTGCAAATACGATCACACCCTTGTTGTCAAAGAGGTATGAAACCGAACCTGAAGCACCCATGTTTCCGCCGTTTTTACCAAAGGCTGCACGGACATTGGCCGCTGTACGGTTGACATTTGAAGTCAAAGTATCAACAATCAGCATAGAACCATTTGGTCCAAAACCTTCGTAACGTCCTTCTGTAAAGGTTTCGTCTGTGTTTCCTTTAGCCTTGTCCAAAGCCTTATCGATAACGTGTTTTGGCACTTGGGCTTGTTTAGCACGGTCGATAACGAATTTCAAAGCTGAGTTTGATTCTGGATCTGGATCACCTTTTTTAGCTGCTACATAGATTTCTACACCAAATTTTGCATATACTTTAGAGTTAGCTCCATCTTTAGCCGTTTTCTTGGCTACGATATTGGCCCATTTACGTCCCATTAGGAATCTCCTTTTTTCACATTTTAATCTTTCTTATTATAACACAAGTTTTTTCGATTTTCACTAGAGGAAATAGATTTTATTTAGCAAATACAGCTAGGAGAGCACTTTAGTTGCCAAGATTGCCTTGCCTTCTTTTATCAAGGGGTGACGGAATAATGAGAAGTACAGTTGAATGGTCATGGCAACCCAGATTAGGGGTTCGCAAAGAATAACTCCCTTATAGCCTGCCCAAGGGATAATCAAGACCACAAAAGCGATTTTCCCGATTAGTTCGATAAAGCTAGAAACCAGAGGAAGGATTTTTTGCCCCAAGCCCTGCAAACAATTGCGATAAATCAACAAGAGACTCAAAATAGGATAAAAAGCCGAGCTGATTTGCAAGTACAGACTACCATTTTCTACCAAATAGCTATCCGTCGAACTAGCCAAGAAGGAAACCAAGGCTGGACTGGCAAAAAAGAGGAAGATACAAACAAAAACTGCCCAGGATATACTTAAACGACTGCCGATTCGAAGACCTTGAACAATGCGGTCTGGTCGCTTAGCTCCTAGATTCTGAGAAGCAAAGGTCGTCATCGAGGCAGAAATAGCGGTCATAGGAAGAAGGGCGAAGGCCATAATACGGCGAGCTGCCGTCTGGGCACTAATAATCACTGCCCCAAAGGTATTAACAGAAGACTGTAAAATCACACTGCCGATAGATACAATTGAACTCATCAAGCCCATAGCCAAACCTTGCTCCAAGAGATCGGCGTATAAGGCCTTGTCCCATTTAAAATGCTTGAGTTGAGGCAAAAGTTCAGGCACACTCTTACGGATATAATAAAAGCAAAGAACCGCTGATAAGCCTTGCGAAATAATGGTAGCAAGACCCGCAGACTGAACTCCCAGATGCAATTGCGTAATGAAATAGAGATCCAGAACCACATTAACCAGAGCAGAGAAAATCAGAAAACCAAGCGCAGCTAGACTGTCCCCAATAGACCGCAACAAACCTGCAAAGAGATTATAGGCAAAACTGACACCAACACAGGTCACAATCATAGAAATATATTGATAGGACTGAGGGAGGATTTCAGCAGGGGTATCTAGGTATTGCAAGAGTGGATACAATCCAAGAAAGCCCAGCAGCATCACTACAACACTCAAAAGAACACCTAAAATCCAGGTAGCTGCTACTGCTTCCTTGATTTTAGTGAAATTCCGAGCTCCATAATAGCGGGCAATGACAATTCCCATGCCATTGCCAACACCAAGAGTAAAACCTACAATCAGGTCAAAAATTGCTGTCGTCGCCCCTACTGAAGCCAAGGAATCTTGACCCAGAAATCGCCCAACAATCAAGACATCAGCAGTATTATAGAGCTGTTGAAAAATATTAGACAGCAAGATTGGGAAGGCAAAACTCAAGAGCGAGGGAAGAATAGGACCATGTATCAGGTCCACTGTTCGTTTTTTATTCATAAGGCTATTATATCAGCTTTCGAAAGGAGCGACAAGAAACAGCAAACTGTAGGCAATCTGAAATCTTGAACAAAGAATCGAGAAAGCAGTGAATTTCTCCACTACTTTGACAGCTTATTCTTCAATTTCGATTTCAAGTTCATCACCTAGGTCAAGTGTGACTTCTTCATTCACAGAATCTGCTTGAACTGCTTCATCTTTTTTAGTTTCAACACCTTCTACAGAAGCTTCTTCTCCGTCAACCAAACCAAATTGAACACGGACTTGATGGTCAATTTCATCAAAGATTTCTGGGTGATCTGCCAAGTATTTTTTAGCATTTTCAGAACCTTGCCCGATTTTCTCATCCTTGTAAGAGTACCAAGCCCCTGCTTTTTTGATGATATCCAAATCGCTTGCGATCTTCAAAAGCTCACCAGTCTTAGAAATCCCTTCTCCGTACATGATTTCAACGAAGGCTTCCTTAAATGGTGGAGCCACCTTGTTTTTCACGACCTTGATCTTGGTTTCTTTACCGACATTGGTGTCTTTTTGGTCACCAGTTCCCTTGATTTGTGTGCTTCCACGAACATCCAAACGGACTGATGCGTAGAATTTCAGAGCACGTCCACCAGGAGTTGTTTCTGGATTTCCAAACATCACTCCAACTTTTTCACGCAATTGGTTGATAAAGATGGCAATTGTTTTGGTTTTATTGATAGAAGCACCGAGCTTACGCATAGCCTGGCTCATCATACGAGCCTGCAAACCAACGTGGCTATCTCCGATATCTCCATCAATTTCCGCACGAGGTACAAGGGCCGCAACTGAGTCGACTACGACAAGATCAACTGCACCTGAGTCAATCAATTTTCCTGCAATCTCAAGACCTTGCTCTCCTGAGTCTGGTTGTGACAAGAGCAATTCGTCAATGTTAACACCAAGGGCCGCAGCATAAGCTGGATCGAGGGCATGCTCCGCATCGATAAAGGCTGCAATACCACCTTCTTTTTGCGCTTGCGCAACCGCATGAAGGGCAACCGTTGTCTTACCAGATGACTCTGGCCCATAGATTTCGATGATACGTCCCTTAGGATAACCACCTGAACCAAGGGCAATGTCAAGAGCTAAAGAACCTGAGCTCATCACTTGCACCTTTTGCTCTGCACGTTCACCCAAACGCATGATTGATCCTTTACCAAAGTCTTTCTCAATCAATTTGAGAGCGTCATTCAAGGCTTTTTCACGTTCTGCCCCAAATTTTTTTGAAATTTCATCTAATTTTTTTGGTTTTTTCGCCATTCTATTCTCCTACATTCTAATGGTCCTCAGACCTATCTACTATTATATCAAAAGTTAGTCACTTAATAAAGCCTTGCGAACTAGGCTAAAGGCATGCATAACCGCAATGTGGCGTACATCTGCTCGACTTCTACCTCCAATATTCACCTTGATAACCTCAGTTCTTTTCTCTTGCGCCAATCCTATGAAGACTGTCCCAGCTGGATGCCCTTCTAGACTGTCTGGCCCTGCCACTCCAGTCAAACTAATGCCAAAATCAGACTGGGTCTTACTTCGTGCCTGCTCAGCCATCTTCTGAGCTGTAAATTCAGACACCACACCGTGCTCTTCCAAATCCTTGACAGGAATATCCAACATCTTTGATTTTTCCTCCAAGCTATAGGTCACGAAACCACCCTTAAATATACTTGAAGCTCCTGAAAAATCAGCTACAGTAGCTTGAAAAAGACCTGCCGTCAAACTCTCTGCTGCCGTAATGGTTTTCCCTTGCTTTTTCAGTTCTTCTACCACAATGCTAGCTAAACTAGTTTCTTCCCCATAACCATAGCAAAGTTCTCGTAAAGAAAGGCCTTCAAAAGTCTTGCGATTCAAGATTTGATTTTCCAAGATATCCAGCACTTGATTCGCCTCTTCTTGATTGCTAGCTTTTGTTGACAGACGTAGAGTTACCTCTCCTGTCTTAGCATAAGGGGCCAAGGTAGGATCTGTTTGATTATCAATCAAATCAGCCAAAATCGTGACCAACTGACTCTCTCCAATACCAAAAAATCGAAGAACACGGGAATACAGCTTGCTCCCTGTCATCAACTTGGGTAGAAGTTGGTTTAAGACCATGGGTTTCAATTCACTTGGCGGACCAGGAAGGACGACATAGGTCACTCCTTCGACTTCTAATACTCCGCCCACAGCCAGTCCTGTTTCGTTTGGCAGCGGAGTCGCTCCTTCTACAAGTTGAGCTTGTCTTTCGTTATTCGGTGTTCGGGCATAGTCTGGTCTCTGGGCAAAAAAGACATCCAACTTCTCCTGCGCCTGAGAGTCAAAGACTAATTCTTTCCCTAAAAATTTAGCTAGAGTTTGTTTGGTCAAATCGTCCTCAGTCGGCCCTAAACCACCTGTCAAAATCACCAGACTGCTACGTTGACTGGCAATCTCAAGCAAATACAAGAGACGAGCTTCATTGTCTCCTACAGCCGTCTGAAAATAAACATCAACCCCAATCTCTGCTAGTTTTTCTGATAAAAACTGAGCATTGGTATTGACAATCTGTCCTGTCAAAATCTCTGTTCCAACAGCAATGATTTCTGCTTTCATGTTTCCTCCTACCTATCTATTCGTATTTTTTTGAAAAAATCGCAGGAAATTTCCCACGATTAATTTTTTTATTTATAGTAAAAAAGTTAATTGTCTTCGTCACTAACAGGCACCCGTCCAAACAAATCTTCAAATAAGACCACATTTGTTTCAAGCTGAGTGACTTCTTCTTGTCCCAAAGAACGTCTCAAAAGATTCTGCATTTCCAACATATGATTTCTCGTAACAATTTGATAAGAAACGCCTTGTAGCATCTCCCCTTCACCCTTCAACTGTTGTGTTTCAATAGTTTTAAATGAATCTTTATAGCCCAACAAGCTTGGAATACTTTTCGCAGACAAATCAATATTAGTCTGCATATTAGTACTTAGGGCTTTTAAGATAGACTGGTAGTGACTGACACTATTCAAACTAAGAACTTTTTCAACAACTTTTTGAATGACTTCACGCTGACGCTTCTGACGTCCGTAGTCTCCTTCTGGGTCTTGATAACGCATGCGTGAATAAACAAGCGCTTCCTCTCCATTTATTGTCTGCTCTCCAACACCGATAGAAATGGTGTTAAATTCTTCTTGATCACTGATAGAAATCGGGAAACCTAGTGTATTATTGACCGTAATACCGCCCACTGCATCGACCAATTGTTGCAATCCTTGCATATTAACCATAATGTAGCGATCGATGTGGATATTCATCATCTTTTGAATTGTTTCTATAGCAAGTTCTGCTCCACCACCAGCATAGGCAGCGTTTAGCTTCGCTTCTTCAATACTACCATCTTTATGTTGAATTTTAGTCAGGATATCACGTTCCAAACTCATCATCGTCGTTTTCTTTGTGTGAGGATTGACAGTCAGCAAAATCATACTGTCACTATTTCCAGCCCATTGATCTGTACGCTCTACATTCCCAGTATCAACCCCCATTAACAGAATGGTCAAAGGCTCTGTTGCTTCAATAACCTTGGTTTCTTCTCCGATTTTTTTATAGGTCTTTGATAAGGTTTGTGTGCCTTGCTGATAAATAGTATAAGCAAAAACACCGACACCCAAAACTGTCACAGCTAGAAAAGCTAGCACCATTCCAATAATTTTTTTAACCATATTTCTACTAATCTATCAGTTTACCCATCAAGTAAACATCGATAAATTTCCCTTCTTCTATATACGCTCCACGCTCTTGGCGACCTTCAATTATAAAGCCATGCTTTTGATAAAGATGAACTGCAGCTTGATTACGAGTTTGGACAGTCAGTTGGAGACGACGCAGAATGCCACTTGCTTGTGCCCACTCTATCGCTTCTTCTAGCAACAAACTTCCCAATCCATTATTCCAATATCTTTTTCCAATCACAATGAAGAGATCTCCAATATGACGAACTCTCTTACGCTGGTCAGCTGTAATATTTACGATACCAGCAATTTTATCATTTAAGAATGCAAGTAAGGTTATCTGATTGTCCGAACTAGCTTGCTTGTTGAGAAATATTTCCATCTCCTCACTGGTCAAGAGAATACCATCTCCGTCTAAGCTGGTAAAATCTGTCTCCAAACTCACACGATTTAAAAAGACCACTAATTCAGCTGCATCTTTAGGCTCTGCTTCTCTAATGAGCAATTCATACTCCA
The DNA here is from genome assembly GCF_019448275.1 of Streptococcus humanilactis. Classification (GTDB taxonomy): domain Bacteria; phylum Bacillota; class Bacilli; order Lactobacillales; family Streptococcaceae; genus Streptococcus; species Streptococcus humanilactis. Next base: position 48,771 of record NZ_JAHXBZ010000003.1, read on the forward strand.
TGTTGAAGCTCCTCTAAGAGTTTTTCTGCACGCAAACCCTTTGCTTGGAAATGTAATCTGCGACCGTCTTCTTCTTTTAGAATTTCCAACTCTAAATAAGTATCTGGCAAGGCATCTCCTAAGAGATTGCCCCACTCAATAACAGTCACCCCGCCACCAAAGAGAAATTCATCTAAATCAATAGAATCAGCATCCCCCTCTATACGATAAACATCTAGGTGGTAAAGCGGAAGACGACCTTCATACTCTCTTACGATAGTGTAGGTTGGACTTTTAATCATTTGAGAAATCTGTAAACCTTTAGCAAGTCCTTTAGTAAAGGTCGTTTTACCTGCACCCAGTTCTCCAGTTAAGATTAAAACATCATTCTTTTCTAATAAATGGCCCAATCGTTCCCCTAAGGATTGTAGCTCTTCTTCATTTTTTGTGTACATATTCTTATTATACCAAAAACTTTTCTTTTGTGTCTATTTTCCTGCTAAACTTACCATCATAACCTCCATAAAAACAGGCTTTCTCTAAAAGAAAATGAGCGTAGCAATGACCAATACAAAATCTCGGAAAATATGACCATAAAAGGAAACTTCCTTTTTAACAGAATTTGGGACAAGATAGGCTGCAAAAAACAAACCCAGTCCAATATATATCAGAAGTGATACAATGGTCATTGGATTTCTTAAGAAGAGAAGTGTTGCTAAAATAGTCACCAACACTGTCTTTTTTCTGTCTAGCATAGCAAGAAAATCGCGCATGTATTTTTTCAAGGGTAAAAAAATCAACAAATCTAGTCCAAATAGGAAAAAGAAGGATGGCAATAAAAAGTCAACTAATTCTTGCTGCAACGTATTTTTGATGAACAAGTTGTCTGACAAAACAAGGACAGCTCCTAACAAATTAATTAAGAGTAACATACTGTAAAAAAGCTTCACCGACTTCTTACTGGCTAGGACACTATGGACTTCTTGCTTACGGGTATAAAGATAATTTACTCCAGCACAGATTCCTGAAACGAAGACCATACTTCCGATGAAAAAAGCTGTACTTTGTTTAAAGGACAAGATGCATTCTTTCCATAGGAAACAGCTACTCAAACTGATTTGAATTAAAGCTAACAAAAATAAGATTCTCATTGATTTCATCTTTTCTCTCCCTTCCTACCAATCATTATACTAGGAGAAAAGAGAGAACTGTTTTCAATCTTCTCAAATGTCTCTTTTAGACGCTAAACAAACACCAGAGACTAATACTCAATGAAAATCAAAGAGCAAACTAGGATGCTAACCACAGGTTGCTCAAAACACTGTTTTGAGGTTGGAGATAGAACTGACGTGGTTTGAAGAGATTTTGGAAGAATATAAACTTGAAATAAGGCTGATAGTATTCATTTCACTATCAGCCTTACAGGTTATTTAACGTTCCAGAAAAACTATAATGTCAAGATTAACTAAACAGTATCTAATTCTTTCAAATAATTTTCTATCTTCATCAACATTAAAGGATTGTTATAAATCTTACATAACTCTCTTGCTTCTATATAATAATTTTTGACTTGTTCTTTGTCTAGAAATTTGGCTCCAGCATTTCCTACAAGAATAAGTAGAGGAGCCAGTTGGTAGCTTGTCTGTCTTTGTTTACAGAGTTCAATCGTCTCAAGAGCTTCTTGGATGGCTTCGTTATATTTTTCCTTTGATACTAGGTAGTGAGCGTAGTTGTAACGAACTCTGATGTAGCCAAATAAAAACTCTTGATGCTCAAAATTTTTTGTCTGATATAACTCCATCAAATGAGAGTAGTTTGCCTCATATTCTTGTTCACGACCCACTAAGGAATAGAAATTAAATAGAGTATTCAACGCCTTTAAATAAATCAGAGTATTTGAAGAGACTTTTAATAATATATTTTCCAATGAAGAAATAGCCTCACACTTACTGTCATATTGATAGAAGTCAATAATAGCTTTAATCCATTCAAGGTAAGTTCGGTCTTCTAGTGTTAGAAAAGTACTTCGTTCAATCTCTATTCTATAAATATATTCCAAATTGTCATAATTTCTGTCATCTAATAGTCGAGCAGATAATTGCTTGAAATTAGAGAGGTTAGATTTAATTTCAATTTGTTCATTAAAAAAATAATCTAATGGCACTTCGAGTCGTTGTGAGAGTTTGAACAAAAGGTCTGCGGAGGGAATGAAATGCCCTCTCTCAATTTTACTAATCTGGCTTTGTTCACAAATTCCTTCTGCAAGAGTTTGTTGGGAGAGTCTCAACTCTTTTCTTTTTAATCTGAATTTCTCTGCGAGTGTATTCATTAAAGATAATAAACCTTCCTATTTGCTTAATTTCATTATAAAATTTTTAGTTCAAAATAGCAAGTTAAAGGAATAAATAATTCTTTAAGGTAATAAATCTTAAAAAAAGTAAAAATAAACATAAAAACTTGACTGATTTTCATATGTGTGTTAGAATTAAACAGAAAGAAAGGAGGTTCACAATACAAGGTGAGGAGAAATCGTGGAATTAAAAATATTGGAGGTATATATAAATGAAACTTTTGAAAAAAACTATGCAAGTTGGACTAACAGCAATTTTCTTTGGTTTGCTAGCTACCAATACAGTATTTGCAGATGATTCTGAAGGTTGGCAATTTGTCCAAGAAAATGGTAGAACCTACTACAAGAAGGGTGACATCAAAGAAACGGACTGGCGAGTGATTGATGGCAAGACCTATTATTTTGATTATAATGGTGAAATGGTTGTTGGTTGGCAATACATTCCAATGCCAGTTAAAGGATATACAATTGGTCCTTACCCTAATGGCATAAGATTAGAAGGTTCCCCAATGCCAGAATGGTACTACTTTGACAAAAATGGAGTGCTACAAGAGTTTGTTGGTTGGGAAGCATTAGAGGTTAAAACTAAAGACAGCGTTGGAAGAAAGCATGGGGAAAAACGTACAAATCCGGAAGATAAAGAAGAGAAGAGTTTTTACACGAACTATTACTTTAATCAAAATCATTCTTTAGAGACAGGTTGGCTTTATGACCAGTCTAATTGGTATTATCTAGCTAAAACGGAAATTAATGGAGAAAACTATATTGGTGGTGAAAGACGTGCAGGTTGGATAAATGATGGTTCAGCTTGGTACTATCTAGATTCAGAAACTGGTATCATGCAAACTGGTTGGAAGGAACTTGGCAATAAGTGGTACTACCTCCGTTCATCAGGAGCAATGGCAACTGGCTGGTATCAGGAAGGCTCAACTTGGTACTATCTAAATGCAAGTAATGGAGATATGAAAACAGGCTGGTTCCAAGTCAATGGTAAATGGTACTATGCGTATGGTTCAGGTGCTCTAGCTGTTAATACCACAGTAGATGGTTACTACGTAAACTATAATGGTGAGTGGGTTAAGTAACGAATGCTAATCGTAACTGTAGTTGATACTTAACTTAGTAAAAAGGGCTTTTTTCTACCATTTGTCAACGCTATCAATTTTTAAGAATTAAGGCTCTTTGTTAACTGTAGTGGGTTGAAGAAAAGCTAAGAATGAGAAAGGACGAAGTTAGTCCTTTCTTTTTTATGTGACTATTAGTCCGTCTCGCACCTAACGGAGCGAGATGAACTAATAGTCACTTAATCAAAAAACGCACCATATCAAAAACTAAAAAGTTTGATATCATGCGTCATGTCTTAAACTAATTGACTATACTTTCTATTCAAATGAGCTTTTAACCAATTGATTGAACCAATCCACTCTTAAAACCAAAGAGCAATTTCTCGCTTAGCTGACTCTTCTGAATCTGAACCATGTACAACATTTTGAATAGCTTGGTTTTCACTAGCAGCTTTTGCAAAATCACCTCGAATAGTGCCTGGTAAAGCTTCTTCTGGGCGAGTCGCGCCCATCATGGTCCGCCAAGTTTCGATTACTTTGGGACCAGAAATGATACCTACAAGAACCGGTCCTGAAGTCATAAATTCACGAATCGGTGGGTAAAAACTTTGACCAACCAAGTCCTGATAGTGCTGATCAATCAACTCTTCTGAAACCTTTGTACGCAACTCCAATTTTTCTATTGTCAATCCACGTTGTTCGATGCGTTTCAACACCTCACCCACTAATCCTCTTTTTACACCGTCTGGTTTAATGATAAAAAATGTTTGTTCCATACCCGTCTCCTTTGTCAGCTTCTTTCTTTTATTTTACCACATTTCATGGAAAAAGGGAGAAAGTTTTCAGAAAAGAGAAAGAGAACCCGAAGGCTCTCTCATTCTCTCTTATTCTACTGTTTCTTCCACAGTTTCAACGGCAGTATCCACAACTACTTCTGTTGTTTCTTCATTTCCTTCTTCCTCTACTGGAGGATTAAGATATTCTTCTTCGTTGATAGCATGTGGTTCAAGGTTGCGATAACGAGCCATACCAGTACCTGCTGGGATGATCTTACCGATGATAACATTTTCCTTGAGTCCAAGGAGATGGTCTTTCTTACCACGGATAGCTGCGTCAGTAAGGACACGAGTTGTTTCCTGGAAGGAAGCCGCTGACAAGAAACTATTTGTTTCAAGTGAGGCTTTGGTAATTCCCATAAGAACTGGACGACCAGTCGCTGGCACTCCACCTGCGATAAGGACATCTTTGTTAGCGTCTGTAAAGTCATTGATATCCATGAGGGTACCCATGAGAAGATCTGTGTCACCTGGATCCATGACACGGACTTTACGGATCATTTGACGAACCATTACCTCGATGTGTTTGTCACCGATTTCTACCCCTTGGCTACGGTAAACTTTTTGTACTTCACCGAGAAGGTAAGTTTCAACTGACAAGACATCACGAACTGCAAGGAGACGTTTTGGTTGGATAGAACCTTCTGTAAGAGCAGCACCACGCGCTACTTGGTCTCCAACTTCTACACGCATACGAGCTGTAAATGGAACGACATATTCACCTTCGCCAGTTTCACCCTTAACAAAGACTTTCTTGGTACGAGTTGATGCATCTTCTTCGATAGCGGTAACTTGTCCTTTAACCTCTGTGATAACCGCTTCCCCTTTAGGATTGCGGGCTTCAAAGATTTCTTGGACACGAGGAAGACCCTGAGTGATATCGGTATTTGAGGCAACCCCACCCGTGTGGAAGGTACGCATTGTAAGCTGTGTACCAGGTTCCCCGATAGATTGGGCAGCGATTGTACCAACTGCTTCACCAACTTCAACCGCATCACCAGTCGCCAAGTTGATACCATAACAGTGACGGCAGACACCGTGACGAGTGTTACATGTAAATACGGAACGGATAGTCACTTCTTCCACACCAGCATTAACAATTTCACGCGCCTTGTCTTCTGTAATCAACTCATTTGGACCGATAATCACTGCACCAGTTTCTGGATGTTTAACAGTTTTCTTAGTGTAACGACCGTTGAGACGTTCTTCAAGAGACTCGATCATCTCTTTTCCTTCTGCGATAGAACGGATCAAGAGACCACGGTCAGTTCCACAGTCGTCCTCACGGATGATAACGTCTTGGGCAACGTCAACCAAACGACGAGTCAAGTAACCTGAGTCGGCTGTCTTAAGGGCCGTATCGGTCATACCTTTACGCGCACCGTGAGTTGAGAAGAACATTTCGAGTACTGACAAACCTTCGCGGAAGTTTGAAAGGATTGGCAATTCCATGATACGTCCGTTCGGAGCAGCCATCAGACCACGCATACCGGCAAGCTGTGAGAAGTTTGAGATATTACCACGGGCTCCAGAGTCCATCATCATAACGATTGGGTTCTTAGGATCTTGGTTGGCAATCAAACGTTTCTCAAGTTTTTCACGGGCAGCACGCCATTCAGCTGTAACAGCATTGTAACGCTCGTCGTCTGTGATCATACCACGACGGAATTGTTTTGTGATTTGTTCTACACGTTTGTGTGATTCTTCAATGATTTCAGCCTTGTCGTCAACGACTGGGATATCGGCAATACCCACTGTCAATCCTGCAAGAGTTGAGTGGTGGTAACCGAGGTTCTTCATACGGTCAAGTAGGGCAGAAGTTTCTGTCGTACGGAAACGTTTGAAGATTTCAGCGATGATATTTCCAAGGTTTTTCTTCTTGAATGGAGGGTTGAGCTCAAGTTTGCTGATTGCTTCCTTGATATCTCCACCAAGTGGCAAGAAGTATTTAGCTGGAACGCCTTCTGTCAAGTTGGCATTGTTTGGTTCTTGCAAGTATGGTAGACCCTCTGGCATGATGTCGTTGAAGAGGATTTTACCAACAGTTGTAAGCAAGACCTTGTGTTTTTGCTCTTCTGTCCAAGGCTTGTTGAGGCTGTCTGTTGCGATACCAACACGTGAGTGAAGATGAACATAACCATTACGGTAAGCCATAACAGCTTCGTCACGGTCTTTGAAGACCATTCCTTCACCTTCACGACCAGCTTCTTCCATAGTCAAGTAGTAGTTACCCAAAACCATGTCCTGAGATGGAGTAACAACTGGTTTACCATCTTTCGGGTTCAAGATGTGCTCAGCAGCGAGCATCAAGATACGAGCTTCTGCTTGAGCTTCTTCTGAAAGCGGTACGTGGATGGCCATTTGGTCTCCGTCAAAGTCGGCATTGTAGGCTTCACAGACAAGCGGGTGCAAGCGAAGCGCCTTACCATCAATCAAGACTGGCTCGAAGGCTTGGATACCCAAACGGTGAAGGGTCGGTGCGCGGTTCAAAAGCACTGGGTGTTCTTTGATCACTTCTTCAAGAATATCCCAGATACGCTCATCTCCGCGTTCCACCAAGCGTTTAGCTGCTTTGACGTTTTGCACGATATCACGGGCAACGATTTCACGCATCACGAATGGTTTAAAGAGTTCGATCGCCATTTCACGTGGCACACCACATTGGTACATCTTAAGCGTTGGACCAACGGCGATAACGGAACGTCCTGAGAAGTCAACACGTTTACCGAGCAAGTTTTGACGGAAGCGTCCTTGTTTACCTTTAAGCATGTGGCTCAATGATTTAAGAGGACGGCTACCTGGTCCTGTGATTGGACGACCACGACGACCATTGTCAATCAAAGCGTCAACCGCTTCTTGAAGCATACGCTTCTCATTTTGAACGATGATACCTGGTGCATTCAACTCAAGCAAACGAGCCAAACGGTTGTTACGGTTGATAACACGGCGGTAAAGATCATTCAAGTCAGATGAGGCAAAACGGCCACCATCCAACTGCAACATTGGACGAAGATCTGGTGGAATAACTGGAAGGATGTTGAGAATCATCCATTCAGGTTTGTTTCCAGACTTGTAAAAGGCATCCAAAACATCCAAACGACGGATAGCTTTGACACGTTTTTGTCCAGTAGCTGTTTTCAACTCTTCTTTGAGTTCAGCAATTTCTTTTTCAAGATCTACTTGTTTCAAAAGGTCTTGGATGGCTTCGGCACCCATCTTGGCAACGAATGATCCATAACCATACTCACGCAAGCGCTCGCGGTATTCGCGCTCTGTCATGATAGACTTGTGCTCAAGTGGTGTATCCTTAGGATCAATCACCACATAAGCCGCAAAGTAGATAACTTCCTCGAGGGCACGAGGGCTCATATCAAGAGTCAAGCCCATACGGCTTGGAATTCCCTTGAAGTACCAGATGTGAGATACAGGAGCTTTCAACTCGATGTGCCCCATACGCTCACGACGAACTTTTGTACGCGTTACTTCAACCCCACAACGGTCACAAACAATTCCTCTGTAACGAATGCGTTTGTACTTACCACAAGCACATTCCCAGTCTTTTGTAGGTCCAAAGATAACTTCATCAAAGAGACCTTCACGTTCTGGTTTCAAGGTACGGTAATTGATTGTTTCAGGTTTTTTTACTTCTCCATAAGACCATGAACGGACTTTGCTTGGAGAAGCTAGGGTGATTTGCATACTTTTAAAACGATTTACATCAACCACTATTTCTTCCCTTTCTATTCTAAGTGAACTGCTTATTCTTGTTCAGCAGCTTCTTCTGTTGCTTCCGCTTTTGTTGCTTTCTCAGCTTCTTCAGCTTCAAAAGCTGCTTTAGCCTCTTGGGCTGCTTTTTCGCGGGCTTTTTCAAGGTCATCTACGTGGATGACATCTTCGTCCATTCCTTCATCCAAGTCACGAAGTTCCACTTCTTGATCATCTTCGTCTAGGACACGCATATCAAGACCAAGAGATTGCAATTCTTTGACAAGAACTCGGAAGGATTCTGGAACACCTGGTTTTGGAATTGGTTTTCCTTTTGTAATAGCTTCATAAGCTTTCAAACGTCCGTTGATATCATCAGACTTGTAAGTCAAGATTTCTTGAAGAACATTTGAGGCACCGTAGGCTTCAAGAGCCCAAACCTCCATCTCACCGAAACGTTGTCCACCAAACTGAGCTTTACCTCCAAGTGGTTGTTGGGTAACGGTTGAGTAAGGTCCGACTGAACGCGCGTGCAATTTATCATCAACCATGTGGTGGAGTTTGATCATGTACATGACTCCGACAGAAACACGGTTATCAAACGGTTCACCAGTACGTCCATCGTAAAGGATTGTTTTGGCATCGCTATCCATACCTGCTTCTTTAACAGTTGACCAAAGATCTTCAGAACTTGCTCCGTCAAAGACTGGTGTTGCAATGTGGATACCAAGAGTACGAGCCGCCATACCAAGGTGGAGCTCCATAACCTGACCGATATTCATACGTGATGGCACCCCAAGTGGGTTCAACATGATATCGACTGGAGTTCCATCTGGAAGGTAAGGCATGTCTTCTACAGGAACGATACGAGAGACAACCCCTTTATTTCCGTGACGTCCGGCCATCTTATCTCCGACCTTGATCTTACGTTTTTGAGCGATGTAGACGCGAACCAGCATATTGACACCTGATTGCAACTCATCTCCATTTGCACGTGTAAAGATCTTAACATCACGAACGACACCATCGGCACCGTGTGGTACACGAAGAGAAGTATCACGCACTTCACGAGATTTATCTCCGAAGATAGCGTGCAAGAGACGTTCTTCAGCTGAAAGGTCCTTCTCACCCTTAGGTGTTACTTTACCTACAAGGATATCACCTTCTTTAACCTCAGCACCGATACGGATAATACCCATTTCGTCAAGGTCTTTAAGGGCATCTTCCCCAACGTTTGGAATTTCACGAGTAATTTCTTCAGGCCCAAGCTTTGTATCGCGTGTTTCTGATTCGTATTCTTCAAGGTGAACAGATGTGTAGACATCGTCTTTAACCAAGCGTTCGCTCATGATAACGGCATCCTCGAAGTTGTAACCTTCCCAAGTCATGTAGGCAACGATTGGGTTTTGTCCAAGCGCCATTTCCCCATTTTCCATAGAAGGTCCGTCAGCGATAAAATCGCCTTTTTCAACGACATCGCCAACTTTTACGAGAGTGCGTTGGTTGTAAGCAGTACCTGAGTTTGAACGACGGAATTTTTGGATATGGTAAACATCCAATGAACCATCTTCACGACGAACTTCTACCTTATCAGCATCTGCGTAAGTAACTTTACCATCATACTGAGCAATCACAGCCGCTCCAGAGTCATGAGCTGCTTGGTATTCCATACCAGTACCAACATAAGGTGCCTGAGGATTGATCAATGGCACAGCCTGACGTTGCATGTTGGCTCCCATGAGGGCACGGTTGGAGTCATCGTTTTCCAAGAAAGGAATACATGCTGTCGCAACGGCAACTACCTGTTTTGGTGATACGTCCATGTAGTCAACAACATTAGCTGGATACTCTTGGTTGACCCCTTGGTGACGTCCCATGACAACTTTCTCAGCAAAAGTTCCATCTTCGTTAAGACGAGAGTTAGCCTGCGCTACAGTATATTCATCTTCTTCATCAGCTGTCAACCAAACGATTTCGTTAGTGACAACACCTGTTTCACGATCAACCTTACGGTATGGTGTTTGAACAAAACCGTACTTGTTCAAGTGTCCGTAGGATGACAAGTTATTGATCAAACCGATGTTAGGTCCTTCAGGTGTCTCGATTGGACACATACGACCATAGTGAGTGTAGTGCACGTCACGCACTTCATATCCAGCACGGTCACGTGTCAAACCACCAGGTCCTAAGGCTGACAAACGGCGTTTGTGAGACAACTCAGAAAGTGGGTTGTGTTGGTCCATGAACTGTGACAACTGTGATGAACCAAAGAATTCTTTAACCGCAGCTGTTACAGGACGGATATTGATAATTTGTTGTGGTGTCAAGACTTCGTTGTCCTGAACAGACATACGTTCACGGACATTACGTTCCATACGAGAAAGTCCAAGACGTACTTGGTTGGCAAGCAATTCACCAACTGCACGGATACGACGGTTCCCAAGGTGGTCGATATCATCTACACGGCCAAGCCCTTCAGCCAAGTTGAGGAAGTAGCTCATCTCAGCAAGGATATCTGCAGGAGTGACGATACGAACCTTGTCATCTGGATTAGCATTACCAATAATAGTTACAACACGGTCTGGATCAGTTGGAGCAACAACCTTGAATTTTTGAAGAACAACTGGCTCAGTCACAACCGCAGCATCATTTGGAATGTAGACAATCTTGTTCAAATCACCATCCAAATGGCTTTCAATGCTTTCAATCACACTACGAGTCATGATTGTTCCAGCTTCTACCAAGATTTCTCCTGTTTCAGGGTCTACCAATGGTTCCGCAATTGTTTGGTTGAGCAAGCGTGTTTTGACATTGAGTTTTTTGTTAATCTTGTAACGACCAACTGCTGCCAAGTCATAGCGACGTGGGTCAAAGAAACGAGCTACAAGCAAGCTACGTGAGCTTTCAGCAGTCTTAGGCTCACCTGGACGAAGGCGTTCGTAAATTTCTTTCAAGGCTTCGTCGGTACGAGAGTCCATTGGGTTCTTGTGGATATCTTTTTCAACAGTGTTGCGAACCAATTCGCTATCACCAAAGATATCAAAGATTTCATCATCACCTGAGAAACCAAGCGCACGAACCAAGGTCGTAAATGGAATCTTACGAGTACGGTCGATACGAGTGTAGGCGATATCTTTTGAGTCGCTTTCAAGTTCCAACCAAGCTCCACGGTTAGGGATAACAGTTGAACCGTAGCCCACTTTACCGTTTTTGTCTACTTTATCATTAAAGTAAACACCTGGTGAGCGGACCAACTGAGATACGATGATACGTTCACCACCATTGATGATGAAGGTACCCATTTCTGTCATGATTGGGAAATCACCAAAGAAAACTTCTTGGGTTTTAATTTCGCCTGTTTCTTTATTGATCAAGCGGAAGGTTACAAAAATTGGTGCTGAGTAGCTAGCATCGTGGATACGAGCTTCTTCTAGCGTGTATTTTGGTTCCTTGATTTCATATCCAACAAATTCCAACTCCATTGTGTCTGTGAAGTTTGAAATTGGCAATACATCTTCAAACACTTCCTTAAGACCGTGGTCTAGGAAAGCTTTGAATGAGTCAGTTTGAATTTCAATCAAATTTGGTAAGTCAAGAACTTCTTTAATTCTTGAAAAACTACGACGGGTACGATGTTTCCCGTATTGAACGTCATGTCCTGCCAAGATGATTCTCCTTTGTAAATAAGTTCCAAGCCTTGTCAATCAGGCTTTCTAATCGTCATATGGTTGTAAAACCCCTATCACCGTGTCCTCTTGATAAATTTTCAGAATCTTTAAGTCTTTGTTACAAATACTCAAAATCCTGAAAAAAAGCACAAAAAGAGCAGCTAAATCTGACTTTTTCAGAAGATTTAACTGCTGTGAGCCTTGTCTGGACAATATTTCAGACAAAACCTACGACAAATGATTACTCATATTATACCCTATTTAGCTAGATTTTTCAAGGGGATTAACGATTTTTTGATAAAATCTTTTCCTATAAAAAATTAAATTCAATGATTACTTTGCAAACTTCATTTTCAGTTTAATTGTTCAAGAAAAATATAGTAAATTACGATTTCCCTATTTTATCTTAGGCTGTTTTTCTTGACTTTACTTGGTTTTTCTTTTAATATATATGTATAAATATATAAGGAGGTTTGTTATGGATATTTTGCTTTCTGAAACAGAACAGAATTTGCTAACGTTACTGGAAGAACTAACCAAACACCAAGATTGGATAGAAATTCCAGTCTTGGCTGAGAAGCTGAATTTTTCAATCGAAGAATTGCAAGATCGCCTTTTTAAACTTGAACAATTATTTCCTAACCTCCTTATTCGCTCAACAAAAGAAGGTATTCAGTTGCAGTTTGAAGCCCGAAACTCCTTAGACCCTAGGATTGCTATCTTTGAACAATCTGAAATCTACTCTTTTTTGAACTGTCTATTTTTCAAAGAGGAACAATCACTTGACCAAATATGTCAGGACCTTATGATTAGCTGCGAACGAGTTCAGGAAATCATCCAACATCTAAATACTAAACTTCCGCAACATTATGGCATCAGCATACAACCTTCCCCTTTGAACATGATGGGAGCAGAAGAAGACATTCGCGCCTTTTATCTGGACTACTTTAGCCAAAGTCACAGCTTTCTTGATTGGCCCTTCTCTTCTATTTCCGAAGAGTATTTGACTGATTTGATTCAGTTATTTTTGAAGGCCCAACAAGTGTCACTCAACCTCAGCAGTCTACGACAAATCAAATATACCCTAGCTATCAATATGGAGCGTTTTAAAAGGAAACACTTTATTGAAAATCCTACTCCCCTTTTAACCAGCCACTACAGCTCTCTCATGCAAATTCCGCAGTTCGAACAAGATATCAAAAAACTGGCTAAAAAACTCCATTTTGAACCTACAAAAGAAGCACTGGAACAGCTATTTTCACCCCCAGTAAAGTCGCCTCAAATCACAAATAAACCTTGTAATGAAGCGATAGGAGACATTCATCAGATTCAAAAATCCTATCGTTTATTGAGTCAAATTTTAGAAGAATTATCTAAAGAATTTCACCTACAGATTGCAAATCGCGAAGAATTGATTTGGCTCCTCCACTACACTGCCCAATCTGATTTTCTCCACCCACTTAGTAACAAATCTCTTGAAAAGCAAAAGTCTCTGCTTTTAACCAATTACCAAAAAGAATTTCCAAAACTATTTGAAGTAAGTAAAAGTAAATTTCAGACGTATCTAGCTGAGATTGGTCTAGAGAGTCATCCAAGTAAACTACAAGAGCTAGTTTATGCCTTTTCTATCCAAGGACAACGCATTTTAGTCCAATTACTTCAAAAACTTCCCAAAATTCGTGTTTTGGTCATTAGTCATCTAGATAGTGAGCACGCACAAAACCTAATTGACACCCTTGCCCACTACGGTAACAATCTCTATCTATTTGATCCTTGGGAAAAGTCCAGTATCTCTTCCTCAATCTTCAATCAAATTCCACACGATATTGTTATCGCCACCTTCCCTGTTTCCAACTGTCCGAAACCCATTATTTGTAGTCGGAATCTTTCTACTGCAGAACTATTTCACCACCTCCACCTTTTGGGGTCACAAATTCATAAAGAAAGACTAGCTTAGTCGTAACAGAAAACCTGTTGCGATTTTCTTTTGTTTTAATTTCGAGAAAACGCTTGCATATTATTTTACTACATGCTATACTGATATAGAAATTTATTGATTGGAGAATCATCATGAGAAAAACACCAGCTCAAACTGAGAAAAAAATGGTCTACAGCATCCGTTCCCTCAAAAATGGAACTGGTTCTGTCCTTATCGGCGCAAGCCTTGTCCTACTTGCTATGGCTACGCCAACTATCTCAGCCAACGAAAGTACACCAACCACTAACGCAAGTAATAGTGAAACTACTACTGCCCTTGCCCAACCTCTTACTGATGCAACAAACATCGCTGGCAAGAACGAAAGCGATTTTTCTTCACCTAACAATGCAAACGCTTCCCTAGAGAAAAAAGAAGAAAAACCTGCAACAGAGCCAACCACTCCTGTTGCAAGCCCAGCCGACTCAGCAACACAAACCGGACAAGATCGTTCAAGCGAGCCAACTACTTCTACTAGTCCAGTAACGACTGAAACTAAGGCAGAAGAGCCAATCGAAGACAACTACTTCCGTATCCATGTCAAAAAACTTCCGGAAGAAAACAAGGATGCTCAAGGACTATGGACTTGGGACGATGTTGAAAAACCTTCTGAAAACTGGCCTAACGGAGCCCTGTCCTTTAAGGATGCCAAAAAAGATGACTATGGCTACTACCTAGATGTCAAATTAAAGGGAGAACAAGCCAAGAAAATTAGCTTCCTCATCAACAATACAGCTGGGAAAAATCTAACCGGCGATAAATCGGCAGAAAAACTGGCACCAAAAATGAACGAGGCTTGGTTGGACCAAGATTACAAAGTTTTCTCTTACGAACCACAACCTGCAGGGACTATTCGCGTCAACTACTACCGCACAGATGGCAACTATGACAAGAAATCTCTCTGGTACTGGGGAGATGTGAAAAATCCAAGTAGCGCTCAATGGCCTGACGGAACAGACTTTACGGCTACAGGCAAATATGGCCGCTATATCGACATTCCTCTTAAGGACGCCGCCAAAGAATTCGGCTTTTTACTATTAGATGAGAGCAAACAAGGAGACGACGTGAAAATCCGTAAAGAAGATTATAAGTTCACAGATTTGAAAAATCATAGCCAAATTTTCCTAAAAGATGATGACGAAACGATTTACACAAATCCATACTATGTCCATGATATCCGCATGACAGGGGCTCAGCACGTAGGAACTTCTAGCATTGAAAGTAGTTTTTCAACACTAGTCGGTGCCAAAAAAGAAGATATCCTCAAACACTCCAACATCACTAATCACCTAGGAAACAAAGTAACTATTACCGATGTTGCAATCGATGAAGCTGGTAAGAAAGTGACTTACAGCGGAGATTTCTCAGATACAAAACATCCATATACTGTTAGCTACAATTCCGACCAATTTACTACCAAAACAAGCTGGCGTCTTAAAGATGAGACTTACAGTTATGATGGCAAACTTGGAGCCGACCTCAAAGAAGAAGGAAAACAGGTTGATTTAACTCTTTGGTCACCAAGTGCTGATAAGGTTTCTGTCGTTGTCTACGACAAGAATAACCCTGAAAAAGTGGTTGGAACTGTCGCTCTTGAAAAAGGGGAAAGAGGAACTTGGAAACAAACTCTAGATAGCACAAACAAACTCGGAATCACTGATTTCACTGGCTACTATTATCAATACCAAATCGAGCGTCAAGGGAAAACTGTTCTTGCACTCGATCCTTACGCTAAGTCCCTCGCTGCTTGGAATAGTGACGATGCCAAGATTGACGATGCCCATAAAGTGGCTAAAGCTGCCTTTGTAGATCCAGCTAAATTAGGACCTCAAGACTTGACTTATGGTAAGATTCACAACTTCAAGACTCGTGAAGATGCCGTTATCTACGAAGCTCATGTGCGTGACTTCACTTCAGATCCTGCCATCGCAAAAGACTTGACCAAACCATTTGGGACTTTTGAAGCCTTTATTGAAAAACTAGACTATCTCAAAGACTTAGGTGTGACCCACATCCAGCTCCTTCCAGTCTTGTCTTACTACTTTGTCAATGAATTGAAAAACCATGAACGCTTGTCTGACTATGCTTCAAGCAACAGCAATTACAACTGGGGATATGACCCTCAAAACTACTTCTCATTGACTGGTATGTACTCAAGCGATCCTAAAAATCCAGAAAAACGAATCGCAGAATTTAAAAACCTCATCAACGAGATCCACAAACGTGGCATGGGAGCTATCCTGGACGTAGTGTATAACCATACAGCCAAAGTCGATATCTTTGAAGACCTAGAGCCAAACTACTACCACTTTATGGATGCTGATGGGACACCTCGCACTAGCTTTGGTGGTGGACGTTTGGGGACAACCCACCATATGACCAAACGGATTCTAGTTGACTCTATCAAATATCTGGTTGATACCTACAAAGTAGATGGATTCCGCTTTGATATGATGGGAGACCATGATGCGGCTTCTATCGAAGAAGCTTACAAGGCTGCACGCGCCCTCAATCCAAACCTCATCATGTTAGGCGAAGGTTGGAGAACCTATGCCGGTGATGAAAACATGCCTACTAAAGCTGCTGACCAAGATTGGATGAAACATACCGATACTGTCGCTGTCTTCTCAGATGACATACGTAACAACCTCAAGTCTGGTTATCCAAACGAAGGTCAACCTGCCTTTATCACAGGTGGCAAGCGTGATATCAACACTATCTTCAAAAATCTCATTGCTCAACCAACCAATTTTGAAGCTGACAGCCCTGGAGATGTTATCCAGTACATCGCAGCCCATGATAACTTGACCCTCTTTGACATCATCGCCCAGTCTATCAAAAAAGACCCAAGCAAGGCTGAGAATTATGCTGAAATCCATCGTCGTTTGCGACTTGGAAACCTCATGGTCTTGACAGCTCAAGGAACTCCATTTATCCACTCTGGTCAGGAATACGGACGTACTAAACAATTCCGTGACCCAGCCTACAAGACTCCAGTAGCGGAGGATAAGGTTCCAAACAAATCTCACTTGTTGCGTGATAAGGATGGCAATCCATTTGACTATCCTTACTTCATCCATGACTCTTACGATTCGAGTGATGCTATTAACAAGTTTGACTGGACTAAGGCTACAGATGGTAAAGCTTATCCTGAAAATATCAAGAGCCGTGACTATATGAAAGGTTTGATTGCCCTTCGTCAATCTACAGATGCCTTCCGACTTAAGAGCCTACAAGATATCAAAGACCGTATCCACCTCATCACTGTGCCAGGTCAAAATGGTGTAGAAAAAGAGGATGTAGTAATTGGCTACCAAATTACTGCTCCAAACGGTGATATCTACGCAGTCTTTGTCAACGCGGATGAAAAAGCTCGCGAATTTAATTTGGGAACTGCCTTTGCCCACCTCAGAAATGCTGAAGTTTTGGCAGATGAAAACCAAGCAGGGCCAGTAGGAATTGCCAACCCGAAAGGACTTGAGTGGACTGAAAAAGGCTTGAAATTGAATGCCCTTACAGCTACTGTTCTTCGAGTCTCTCAAGGCGGTGCCATCGTTGCCCCAGCTGTGGAAGAAAAACCAGAATTTGAGCTTTCTAGCTTAAAACAAGAACACGGTCAAAATAACGGCCAAGACAATATGTCAAACCGAGTAGACAAACCGGAACAGCAAACTCCAGCTCCACAAACTAAACCTGATTCTGCAAAACCAGATACAAAAGTAGCTGATACAGAAGATAAACCTAGCCAAGCTACAACTGATTCACAAGCTTCACAACCAGCACAAGAAGCACAAGCATCATCTGTAAGTGAAGCTGTTCGAAACGAATCGGTAGATAACTCTAACAAGGAAAATATACCTGCAACTCCAGCTAAACAAGCTGAACTTCCAAATACAGGAACCAAAAACGATAACAAACTTCTGTTTGCAGGAATCAGCCTCCTTGCACTCCTAGGTCTCGGTTTCTTGCTAAAAAACAAAAAAGAGAACTAAACTAGCCCTCCTATAGAACAATCCCCCAAGCATTATAGCTCGGGGGATTGATTTTTGTACAATATTTATTTTCCTAATAGGCTTGATTAGGATTTTTTATTTAGCCTCTTTCATGGCAAAATAAGCCCGAACTTTGGGTGCTACTTGTGTTCCGAAGAGTTCAATAGCTCTTAGAACTTGTTCATGAGGCATAGAACCAAGCGGTAGATGGAGCATGAAGCGGTCCAAACCTAAATCCTCAATCATGCGAATCAATTTTTCTGCCACCTGATCTGGATTGCCCACAAACATGGCGCCATTGGGTCCAACTTGCTCCAAATATTGTTCATAACGCAATTCCTGCCAGTGTGGACGGTCTTTGGAAATAGCATCCACTACTTGCTTGGTCGGATGGAAATAATCTTTCACAGCTTGCTCGCCATCCTCATCAATCCACCCCCAAGAATGAGCTCCGACCTTTAGTTCATGACTGGTATGGCCCGCTTCACTCCCAATCTCACGATAAGCCTGAATCAACTTTTTAAAATAACGCGGATTGCCACCAATAATGGCATAGACAATCGGTAGACCTGCCTGAGCAATCTTCACAGTTGATTCGACATGACCACCTGTCGCTATCCACAAGGGCAATTTGTCCTGAACTGGACGAGGATAAACTTCTTTGCCAGAGATTGTTTGGGTCAAGCGCCCTTGCCAGTCTAGTTTTGTCTTTTCATTGACTAACTGGAGCAAATCTAATTTCTCATCAAAGAGAGCTTCGTAGTCTTTCAAATCATAGCCAAACAGAGGAAATGATTCCGTGAAAGAACCCCTTCCAGCCATAATCTCCGCACGTCCATTTGACAAAGCATCTATAGTGGCATACTGTTGGAACAAACGAATCGGATCCATGCTTGAGAGAATGCTGACTGCACTGGTCAAACGGATTTTCTTGGTATTGACTGCCCCAGCTGCCAGAACAATCTCTGGGGCAGATACTGCAAAGTCTTCCCGATGATGTTCCCCAATCCCATACACATCCAAACCAACCTTGTCAGCCAGTTCAATTTCTGCCACCAACTGACGAATGCGTTCGGCATGACTGTAAGTCTGTCCAATCCCTTCAAGCTCCGTTGTTTCCCCAAATGTTGAAATTCCTAATTCTACCATTGCAATTCTCCTTGTCTACCTCTGTCCTTCATTTTGAAAAATTATTCTAACACGAATCTTGAGTACAAGCAACCAATTTGCTCACAAGAAAAAGCCTAGATAACTAGACTTTTTTGGCTTATTCTACCGTTACTGACTTAGCAAGGTTACGTGGTTTATCCACATCAAGGCCACGGTGTAGGGTTGCAAAGTAAGCGACCAATTGTGTTGGTACGACCATTGAGATTGGTGAGAGGTAAGGGTGGACGGTCGTAAGAACGATGTCGTCTGTCTCTTTAGCAACATTCTCTTCTGCTATAGTGAGGACTTTGGCACCACGGGCTGCCACCTCTTGGATATTTCCACGAGTGTGGTTGGCAAGAACTGGATCTGACAAGAGGGCCAAGACAGGCGTTCCTTCTTCAATCAAGGCAATGGTTCCGTGCTTTAGTTCTCCTGCCGCAAAGCCTTCACACTGGATATAAGAAATCTCTTTAAGTTTGAGACTTGCTTCCATGGCTACGTAGTAATCTTGACCACGCCCAATATAAAAGGCGTTGCGAGTTGTTTCAAGAAGCTCACGAACCTTGGCTTCAATGGTTTCTTTCTCTGAAAGAGTTGATTCGATAGACTGAGCTACGATTGACAACTCATGAACCAAGTCAAAGGCTTGCGCCTTAGCATTACCATTTGCTTCTCCTACTGCTTTTGCTAAGAAGGCAAGGGCTGCAATTTGTGCTGTATAAGCCTTGGTCGAGGCTACGGCAATTTCAGGACCTGCATGAAGGAGCATGGTATGGTTAGCTTCACGAGAAAGAGTTGAACCTGGGACGTTTGTCACTGTCAAGCTTGGGATTCCCATTTCATTAGCCTTGACCAAAACCTGACGGCTATCTGCTGTTTCACCAGACTGGCTGATAAAGATGAAGAGTGGTTTCTTGCTGAGAAGTGGCATACCGTAGCCCCACTCAGATGAGATTCCAAGTTCAACTGGTGTATCTGTCAATTCTTCCAACATTTTCTTAGAAGCAAATCCTGCGTGGTAAGATGTTCCAGCTGCAAGGATGTAGATACGGTCTGCGTCTTGAACAGCCTGGATGATAGCTGGGTCTACGACAACTTGACCAGCCTCATCTGTGTAGGCTTGGATGAGTTTACGCATAACCGTTGGTTGCTCATCGATTTCCTTGAGCATGTAGTAAGGATAAGTTCCCTTACCGATATCTGACAAATCAAGCTCAGCAGTGTAGCTAGCACGCTCACGACTGTTACCATCATAGTCTTGAACTTCCACGCTATCAGCCTTGACGATTACCAACTCTTGGTCATGAATTTCCATGTATTGGTTGGTTTCACGAATCATAGCCATGGCGTCTGAGCAGACCATGTTGTAGCCATCTCCAAGACCAATCAAGAGTGGTGATTTATTCTTCGCTACATAAATGGCATCTGGATTTTCAGAGTCAATCAAGGCAAAGGCATAAGAACCACGGATGATATGAAGGGCTTTTTTGAAGGCTTCAAGAACTGACAAACCGTCTTCTTCCGCAAATTTTCCAATCAAATGAACGGCTATTTCCGTATCTGTTTGCCCTTTGAAGTGGTGACCTGCAAGGTATTCTTCCTTGATTTCAAGGTAGTTCTCAATCACCCCATTGTGAACCAAGACAAAACGTTCTGTCTCAGAGCGGTGTGGGTGAGCATTGTCTTCAGTTGGTTTCCCGTGAGTTGCCCAACGAGTATGTCCGATACCAGTTGTTCCCTCAACACCAGCTGTCTTGGCAGACAATTCTGCGATACGACCAACAGCCTTAACCAGGTGATTTTCAGCACCACCTAGGACAAAAATCCCCGCAGAATCATAGCCACGGTATTCGAGCTTTTCAAGCCCTTGAATCAAAATATCAGTTGCATTTGTGTTTCCAACAACACCAACAATTCCACACATAGTATATACGACACAGCCAAGCTGTGCTTTCTCCTTAAAATTGGTATAGTCTGATTCCTCTTTTATAGAACCAGCAAAAACAGTATATACTTGTTTCTTTCACTTGTCAAGAGTAAAAATTGGTATAGTTCACATTAACTTCTTGTAAACAAAAAACTCTGACCAATTAGGATAATCAGTCAGAGTCCTTTTTAAAATCCATTATTATCGCTTAATTCCTTGAACCAGTGCCCTGATTTCTTCAGACGACGTTCTTGCGTTTCCAAGTCTAATTCGACCAAACCATAGCGATTTTTATAGCTGTTGAGCCATGACCAGCAATCAATAAAGGTCCAGATTAAGTATCCTTTACAGTTGGCTCCATCTTCAATAGCACGGTGAAGTTCACGAAGATGACCTTTTACAAAGTCAATACGGTAATCATCTTGAATCATTCCATCTTGACGGAATTTTTCTTCCCCTTCAACACCCATACCATTCTCAGTCAACATCCACTCAATATTGCCATAATTCCCCTTGATATTTTGGGCAATGTCATAAATCCCCTGCTCATAAATCTCCCAGCCACGATGAGGATTGATTTTACGTCCAGGCATAACATAAGGTTCGTAAAAATGTTCTGGCAAAAGAGGACTCTCTGGATTCTTAGCAAATCGAGGAGCCATAACACGCAAAGGTTGATAGTAGTTGACACCAAGGAAGTCCACCGTATTGTCACGAATGAGCTCCAACTCCTCCTCTGTGGCATCAGGCAAGAGACCGTATTCATGTAAGATTTCTACCAACTCCTGTGGATAAGTCCCTAAAACAGATGGGTCTAAGAAAGATTGGGCCTGAAAAAGGTCCGCAATACGAGCCGCCTTGACATCAGCAGGATGCTGGCTACGTGGATAAGCCGGTGTCAAGTTTAAGACAATCCCAATCTTGGAAGCTGGCAAAAGTTCATGACAAGCCTTAACCGCCCGACTGCTGGCCAATTGTGTGTGATAGGCTACTTTAACCGCCGCTTCTGCATCCACCTTATGTGGATAATGGGCATCGTAAAAATAGCCAAATTCCACAGGAACGATGGGCTCGTTAAAGGTAATCCATTGATCCACTAAATCTCCATAAGTCTCAAAACAAAAACGAGCATAGTCTTCATAAGCTGAGACAGTCGCCTTATTTTCCCAACCATCACCATCTTCTTGAAGAGCAAAAGGCAGATCAAAATGATAGAGATTGACTAAAAGACGAATTCCTTTAGCCTTAATAGCCTCAAAAACCTTACGATAGAAATCCACACCTTGAGCATTGACTTCCCCACGCCCTTGTGGAAAAATCCGTGACCATTGAATAGAAGTCCGAAAGGCTGTGTGACCAGTTTCTACCAGTAGCTCAATATCCTGTTCCCAATTTTCATAAAAGGTCGATGTCTTATCTGGACCAATTCCATTATAGTAGCGATTTGGCTCCACTTGGTACCAATAATCCCAGAGATTATCTCCCTTACCGTCACCAGCTACACGTCCTTCTGTCTGTGGCCCAGAAGTAGAGGATCCCCAGACAAAATCCTTTGGAAATCTTAGCATACATTTACCTCTTTATCTACTCATTTTTCCCATTATACAGAAAAAACAAGGTAAAAACTAGTTACATTTTTTCCTTGTTTTTCTTCTGATTATAGTTTTTATTTCTTGCTGAGAATTTCAAGCGTTTCAAGCACGTTATCTGCATGAACCTCGATGGTGTCACCAGTCGCTTTAATCTTCACTTCTACGATGCCATCGGCTGCTTTCTTCCCAACAGTGATACGGATTGGCAATCCAATCAAGTCGCTATCGCTGAATTTGACTCCGACACGTTCGTTACGGTCATCTGTCAAGACTTCGTAACCAGCTCCCATCAAGCTTGCTTCAAGCTTTTCTGTCAAGGCTTGCGCTTCTTCGTCCTTGACATTGACAGTAATCAAATGCACATCAAATGGTGCCAATTCTTTAGGGAAGTTGATTCCCCAAGCGTAACGGTATTCACCTTTTGGCGTTTTATTGACAAAGAGGCGAGCGTGTTGCTCCATCACTGCTGAAAGGAGACGGCTGACACCGATACCGTAACATCCCATGATGATTGGCACAGCACGGCCATTTTCATCCAAAACATCTGCTCCCATGCTTGCTGAATAGCGAGTGCCGAGTTTGAAGATGTGACCAATTTCGATACCACGCGCAAAGTTAAGAACTCCTTGCCCGTCTGGGGAAATTTCACCCTCACGAACTTCACGGATATCCACATATTCTGCAGTAAAGTCACGACCTGGATTCACACCAGTCAAGTGGTAGCCATCTTCGTTAGCACCGACAACTGCATTGCGAACATCTTGCACCTTACGGTCGGCAATAATTTTAATATTCTCTGGCAAACCAACTGGTCCAAGTGAACCAAATCCTGCTTGAACAAGATTCGCCACTTCTTCTTCACTAGCAACGTCAAAGAAATCTGCTCCCAAGTGGTTTTTCAACTTGACTTCGTTGAGTTGGTCATTCCCAACTAGAAGGGCTGCAATAAGCTCACCATCTGCCATGTAAAATAGAGTTTTAATCGTTTGTTCTTCTGG
This sequence comes from Streptococcus humanilactis, assembly GCF_019448275.1. Classification (GTDB taxonomy): domain Bacteria; phylum Bacillota; class Bacilli; order Lactobacillales; family Streptococcaceae; genus Streptococcus; species Streptococcus humanilactis. The sequence continues at coordinate 72,009 of NZ_JAHXBZ010000003.1, forward strand.
GACGTTTAGGAAAGCTGCAACTTCATCGATTGATTTAACATCTGGAGTTGAAACACGAGTCACTTCTTCTTCAGCGACAACACGGTTGCTTGGTTTGTACTCATTTGTTGCCATTTCCAAGTTGGCCGCATAGCTAGATTCACTTGAGTAAGCAATCGTATCTTCACCAGAAACCATCCATTTGAGCAATTCTGCCTTGATTTCTTCTTGCACTTCTGCAGGAATTTCATCAAATGATGCAACTGACTTGTCCAAGACAACCCAGCGGTCAAGGTCTGTACGGGCAGGTGTAATGGCCATAAATTCCTGGCTGTCCTTACCACCCATGGCTCCACCATCACCGATAATAGCCTTAAAATCTAAACCACTACGAGTGAAAATACGCTCATAAGCAGCCTTGTACTCATCATAAACACTGTCCAAGCTATCATAGTTAGCATGAAAACTGTAAGCATCTTTCATGATGAACTCACGTGTACGAAGAAGTCCATTACGTGGGCGTTTTTCATCACGATACTTAGGCTGGATTTGATAAAGGTTCAGCGGCAATTGCTTGTAAGACTTAACAGAATCACGAACAATAGCTGTAAATGTTTCTTCGTGAGTTGGACCTAGGATAAAGTCTGACTTTTCACGATTTTTTAGTTTGTAAAGGTCTTCACCGTAAGTTTCGTAACGACCTGATTCGCGCCACAATTCTGCACTAAGAAGAGCAGGAGCCAACATCTCAACAGCACCAATCTTGTCGAATTCTTGGCGCATGATATTTTTGGCTTTTTCAATCACACGGTTGGCAAGTGGCAGGTAAGAATAAACACCTGCTGAAACTTGGCGAACATAACCAGCTCGCAACATAAGAGCGTGGCTGATAACTTGAGCATCGCTTGGCATTTCGCGAAGCGTTGGGATAGGCATTTTACTTTGTTTCATAATATTCCTCGATTATCTAAAAAAGAGTCGCATGATGTCATTCCAGGTCACAGCAATCATCAAGACAACCATGATGACCACTCCGGCCAAGGTGACATAGGTTTCAATTTCTTGTTTCAATGGTTTGCGGCGGATAGCTTCTAGGATATTGAGCACAATCTTACCACCATCCAGGGCTGGAATCGGAATAAGATTAAAAATCCCAATATTGATGGAAATCATTGCTAAGAAGTACAAGACATTCTCAATTCCATTTTTTGCAGCATCACTACTTGCCTTAAAGATGGCAACAGGTCCACCTAGCTTGTTCAAATCCGGCTGGAAAATCAGATTTTTCAGAGCTGATAAAATTCTAAGCGCTGAGTCGGCAGCGGTTCTAAAACCACCTACAAACATGGACAGAAAATCCGACTTAATCCCCGGTTGAACACCTAGAAGGTAACGACCTTGATTTTCTTCTGGGGTAACCGTAACTTGTTTGTCACTACCCTTTTCTGAAATAGTCACATCCAAAGTCGGGGCTGTCTTATCTTTGGTTTCTATCTCCACAGCCTGAATCAAACTTTCCCAGTTACTAATCTCATGTGAGCCAATCTTGGTAATCTGTGCTGTTTCTGGCACTCCTACCTTAGCCAAGGCCCCTTGGGGCATGACATGGAACTGGTTGGTATCAACATCTCTGACGCCCCCCTGCATAAAGATTAAAATCCAAAAAACAACGACACCTAAGATAAAGTTGTTCATAGGACCTGCAAAGTTAGTAATCAGTTTCCCCCAGATAGTTGCATTTTGATATTGAACATCTAGAGGAGCAATCCGAACCTCAGTTCCGTCTGCTTCCACAACCGTTGCATCATGATCCACTGCAAATGTTTTTTCTTCTTCCAGAACCAAGCCCTTGATAAAGAGCTTGTCTTCAAAGTCAAACTGGGTCACCTGCATAGGGAGGGCCGTTTGATCTAATTTTTTACCTGAAAGATTGATGCGTTTAACCTTACCATCAGCAGCAAGGGTCAAACTGACAGGAGTTCCTGTCTTGATTTCAGTCGTATCATCACCCCAACCAGCCATACGGACATAGCCACCCAGAGGCAAAATTCGAATAGTGTAGGCCGTTCCATCCTTGCCAATATGAGCAAAGATTTTGGGTCCCATACCGATGGCAAATTCACGCACTAGAATTCCTGATTTCTTGGCAAAGTAGAAGTGTCCGAACTCGTGCACCACCACAATAATCCCAAAAACCAGAATAAAGGTTAAAATTCCGAGCATTCTATCTTCCTTTCTCTAAAAGAGTCCAAATAAGTGCATGATTGGAAATACAAGCAACATACTGTCGAAGCGATCCAAAACACCACCATGTCCAGGGATAAATTTCCCAGAATCCTTGACACCAAAGTGACGCTTAATCGAACTTTCTAGTAAATCACCAAATTGTCCAGCAATGCTAAAGAAAATAGCAAAGATTGACATCTTGTAAATTCCATACGGAAGAGCAACTGTTCTGTCAAACATCATAAAGATGATGGTTACTAAAATAGCACCTAAAATACCACCCAAGGCACCCTCAAAGGTTTTATTTGGAGAAACTGTCGGAGCTAATTTTCGTTTACCATAGTTCATTCCTACAAGATAGGCACCACTGTCAGTCGCCCAGACGATACACAAGGCCAAGAGAGCCTTATCTAAACCTGCGACACGAGCATCTAGTAAAGCATTAAATCCAAAGCCAACATAGAAACTCATAGCAAGAGGGAAAACAGCGTCCTCAATCGTATAAGACTTGCTAAAAACGGTCGTTCCTAACATGATTGAAATCAAAACACTATAGGCAACCACATTCCCATCAACTGGTAAAAAAGTCAGATAATTCTCCAAGGGAATGGTCAAGGCAAAGGTTGCAAAGAGGGTCAAGAGGCCCTCCATAGTCATGGTCTCTAGACCTCTCATCTTCAAAAGTTCATGCATGGCTAGCATGGCTATGATTCCAATTGCTATCTGCAGCAAGAGTCCTCCAATCATTAAAATCGGTAGGAAAATAGCCAGGGCAATCCCTGCAAACAAGGTTCTTTTCTGTAAATCCTGTGTCATATTTCCTCCTAAACTCCTCCAAATCGGCGATGACGACGATTGTAGGCAAGAATGGCTTCCTGCAAGGCCGCCTCGTCAAAATCAGGCCACAAGGTATCCGTAAAATAGAGCTCACTATAGGCTCCCTGCCATGGAAGGAAATTGCTCAAACGCAATTCTCCACTAGTACGGATAATCAAGTCTGGGTCTCGTAACTCCTTAGGTAAATGCTGGGTAAAAAGATAATTACCAATCAATTCCTCTGTGATGTCACCTGGGTTGATTTTGGCATCTAAAACATCCTGAGAAATCAACTTAAGAGCCTGTGTAATCTCAGCACGTCCACCATAGTTGAGGGCAAAATTCAGAATCAAACCTGTATTGTTCTTAGTTAATTCCTCAGCCTTGGTCAGAGCTTCAAAGGTTTGCTTAGGCAGGCGGTCTGTTTCCCCAATCATTTGAATCTTAACATTATTCGCATGCAATTCCGGGACATAATTATCATAAAACTCTACTGGCAAGTTCATGATAAACTTGACTTCCTGATCTGGACGGGTCCAGTTCTCTGTAGAAAAAGCATAGACCGTAATAACCTTAACGCCTAGTTTGTTGGCTGCCTTGGTCACAGTTTGCAATGCTTCCATGCCCGCCTTGTGTCCGAAGACTCGCGGTTGCATACGTTTTTTAGCCCAACGGCCATTGCCATCCATGATGATGCCGATATGAGCAGGAACCTGTGTCGGAACCTCTACTTCCACAGCCTTATCTTTCTTAAAAAATCCAAACATGATCTTATTCCTATTCAAAAATCTATCGTTTCATTATACCATATTTCCCTATTTTCTTCTATCACTAAGCTATTTATACTCTTCGAAAATCTCTTCAAACCACGTCAGCTCTATCTGCAACCTCAAAACAGTGTTTTGAGCAACCTGCGGTTAGCTTCCTAGTTTACACTTTGATTTTCATTGAGTATTATTCTCAGGCACAAAGCCCATTTTTCAAAAAAATAAAGCCGCCTGATTGGGCGACTTTATTTTTTATAGGGAGATTATTATGAAAAAGTTTTAGGAGTTTAAGTTAAGGTCTTCTTAACTTATGGACTTAGTATACACTTCCTAGCTTAAAGTTTCCTTAAGTATTTTTAAAAATCAAATTTTTCCATTTTTCCTGCCAATTTTTCTTGGATAGACGTGTTCGATAAAGTTCCATTCGGTCTTGATTCTCTAAAAAATGAGGAGTTGGACGAACTTGAAAATTCAAAATAGTCTCTAGACCGTATGGAGTAAAGAGTTCCAAAGCTGATTCTTCATTCAAGCGTAGTCCAACAGCCGTACATCGTTCTGGATACTTACTCATGGCATCACGGGAACTGGTATAGGGAGCAGTATGAGGGCTGTGCTGGTGCATATAGACTTGATTTTTCAACTCCCATTGATACTGAGGAAAGTCCTCTCGTAGCTTTTTCTCTAGGGACAAGGTTTCCTCATAAGAAATATCTGGATCAAAGAAAATGACATCCACATCTGTTTCACAGTCAAAAGGGGATTTGTCTGACAAGAGATTCCAGATGAAATTTCTGACAGAACCTGCTGCCAACCACGAGTCTTTCAGACCAAGGTTTCGGATAATCGTCAGAATATCCATCATATCCAGATTTTCTCTAAAAGCGTTTAGTATTTCTTGCTTATTTTTCACTGTATTCATAACCTAAATGCTCATATGCCTTAGCTGTTGCCACCCGTCCAGACCGCGTCCGCATGATAAAACCTTTTTGGATTAAGTAAGGTTCATACATGTCTTCGACAGTCTCGCGCTCTTCTGCGATATTGACAGAAAGAGTTCCTAAGCCGACAGGACCACCGCCGTACATCTCAATCATGGTGCGAAGGATTTTTTGATCCACATAGTCCAGACCTTCATGGTCAACATCCAGCATGGTCAAAGCCTTATCGGTAATAACATCATCGATAACCCCATTCCCCATTATCTGGGCAAAATCGCGCACGCGCTTGAGGAGACGATTGGCAATACGAGGGGTTCCTCGACTACGCAAGGCCAGCTCGGATGCTGCCTCATGCGTGATTTCCATCTCAAAAATATCTGCCGTCCGCTCGACAATTTCTGTCAAGTCAGCATGGGCATAATACTCCATATGACCTGTAATCCCAAAACGTGCCCGTAGAGGATTTGACAGCATACCAGCCCGAGTTGTCGCCCCAATCAAGGTAAAAGGAGGCAACTCCAAATGAACACTGCGACTGCCTTCACCAGCCCCAATCATGATGTCAATGTAAAAGTCCTCCATGGCACTGTAAAGCACCTCTTCTACTGACATGGGCAAACGATGAATCTCATCAATAAAAAGGACATCCCCAGGCTCTAGGTCATTCAAAATCGCTACCAGGTCTCCAGCTTTTTCAATGACTGGACCAGAAGTTTGCTTGAGATTGACACCCAGTTCATTGGCAATGACAAAAGCCATGGTCGTTTTTCCCAAGCCTGGAGGGCCAAATAAGAGCACATGATCCAGCGCTTCATCCCGCATTTTAGCAGCTTCTATAAAGATTTGTAGCTGGTCCTTGACCTTGTCCTGCCCAATATATTCACGTAAGTACTGAGGACGGAGCGTGCGTTCTACTAACTCCTCGTCCCCCATTATCTCATTATCTAAAATTCTACTCATGTTTCTATTATATCAAAAAAACCAAGTCATAAACAAAAAGCCACCTGATTAGGTGACTCCCGAGTTTAGCACTTATGTGGTATAATATTCTACGGCACTGCTACACCGCCTACGAAAGGAGGTGAGATAGCCCATGATGGAATTAGTACTCAAAACTATCATCGGACCAATTGTGGTCGGTGTCGTTCTTCGCTTAGTAGATAAATGGCTAAACAAGGACAAATAGTGTCAAAAAAGACCCCAAGCTTATTTGGTCGTGAGCTTGGGTTTTTTTCTAGCCCATGATATAGAACTAGTACTCAATTCCTTTTTATTATCCCATAGTTCACAAATTTTGTCAAAGGTTTATATTCTCATCTACTCAGCTTGTCATTTATAAGCAAAAATAATGTTCATCATGCGTTTATCTGCCAACAAATAAAGGAGACATGCCACCAAGGTAACCAACCAAATGGCATATACAGAAACTGTTAAAACCGTGAATTCCTCCATGATGATTAGTAGTAAATTTGCCAGATAATACCGCCCAACAACCGTTGTTAAAGTAAACAAACCTGCAAATGACAATAAAAAGGCAAGTGGTAGGGCAAGGATAAGTTCCTTCCGATATTTTCCTAAGAAGAGGACAATAATACCAGCAGACAGTGTATAAGCAAAAGCAATTGCTCCATAAACAAGTCCCCAAGATAACATTGCAAGACTAGAGAAAGCAAAGTCACCATCCATTAGCTCTAGGACCAGCATAGACAAAAAAGTGAATTCACTAACTAGTAGATTAATCAACAAAGCAAGCATAAACTTCGCTTGGAGTAAATGTTTCAAATCGACAGGAATCAGTCTGAGATTTGAAATCGTTTTAGACACTTGTTCTATTCTTATCAAATCCACTAAAATCATGCTCGCAAAAGGGAGGAGAAAATAGTAGTTCAAAAAGAAGAAACCATTTTCTACATACCAACCATTCACACTACCGTACGAATGCCCTTGATAAACCTGATGACCAATCATAAACTCCAACAAAAAGAGCAGGATGGCTACAAAGGGAATCATATACAGTATCTTTCGCCTTCTTAGTTTAGTCAATTCTAGCATCAACATTTATTCATCCACCTTTCTTAACCAAGATTTAATGGACAAGAAAGACAAAACAAGTAAAGATAAACCTAGTACAACAATCGATAAGATAGCTGGCTGTTGAAGCACCACTCCTTCTCTGTTTCCTTCCCAGATTAAACTGTTAGCACTTGTTACTGGACTGATATTTGGACTCGTCCTTGCTAAAAAAAATGACACTAAAACATACATGACACCGACCAAATTCCCAACTATCTCCTTGCCTCTGACTTTTATCATGACCAAAGCAACTAAAGGAAATACTCCCATGGGAATTAAGATACCACTACTCATACAAAGATAGAAGAATCTTAATAATAAAGACAAACTGACTGTCGAAGAAAAGCGGGATAGTAGTGCGAATAAGGAAACCGAAATATAGGTGAATAACATGATACACAGAGCGTTGATTTCTATATACAAAATCTTAGCCCAGAATGTCTTCATTAGATTTGCTGAAGCGAGTTTCAAGTTGTTCATGATGCGATAGCGATATTCTACACCAAATGCCTGTATTGTATAGGAAACACAATACAAAGGGAGAATCAAAAAGTTTAAATAAGATAAAGAAAATTTATAGACAAAGGGAAAGGAGTCAAACAATCCTCTCGCATCATTTACGTAATAACAGATGAGAGCTAGGTAGAGGGAAACAACACCATATACGACAAAATTCAGTTTTTGATGCCTTTGTTTGAGAAATTCAATCTTCACTAAATCAAGCAATTCCCTCACCTCCTGTTATCCGCTTAAAGTAATCCTCTAAACTTTCATTGTTTTTATAATAATATTCTTTTAGAACTATTCCGTTGTCTTTTAAGGCGTTAGATACGATCGCAATATCAAAAGTAGGTGATTCTCCCTGAAGTTCAAGTTCTATATCCGAAAGAATACTAATCTGTTCTTGCAGATTTATCATGCAAAGCACTTCCTTAGCTTGAGAAGCATCCGAAACAATTAGGTGGATTTTCCTTCTCTCTGCACCATCTATCAAATTCTGCATAGTCTTTTCAGCAATAAGATGGGTATCATGCAGTATCCCAACTCTATCCACAAGCTTTTCAAGTTCTGAAATAATGTGACTGGATATTAAAATTGAAATGTCATGATTGGTACTGAGTTCCTTTAGATAACGGCGCATTTCAAGGATACCAATAGGATCTAAACCATTTGTTGGTTCATCTAATATCAGAATTTTCGGCTGGTACATAATAGCGTTAGCAATTGCTAACCTTTGCTTCATTCCCAGAGAATACTGCTTGAATAGTTTTTTATTTTCCCCATCTAATCCTACTACTTGTAACGCTTGCTCTATCTGTTTTAGCGAAATTCCTCTCAATCTTGCAAAAATAGAGAGATTTTCAGGTCCCGTTAAATTAGGATAAAAAGAAGCACTGTCCAATACCACTCCGATTTGAGATAGCAAGTCTTTAGAAAAGTCCCCTGACAGTTTTTCAGATAGAATCTTCACTTCACCACTATCCATCGCTGTCAAACCTAAAATAGCTTTGATAAAGGTAGTCTTTCCAGCGCCATTTCTTCCTAGTAAGCCATAGATTTCTCCCTGTTTTAGCGTAAAGTCTATCTTATCTAAGACAATTTTCCCATCATAGGATTTTGATAAATTAGATGTCTGTATTACTGGATTTCTCATTTTATTCTCCTCCTAACATCTATACACCCACATCAAAAGACATAATAGAGTAGTTCCTGTATAAACTACTTATGGGAGAGGGCAATAGGGTATAGCAAACTTACAATCCCCCTTTAAGTCCTTCAATCTGTGGCACGATCCATTTTATAAATGTTACTTCACAAAAAGTTTAATAAATCAATCCGCCAGCTCAAGATCAACTCCACTAGTTGTTGCAGCTTATTGTATAACTCTCGAACCCCAAATATATTGTGATTGATTTACAGTTTTTAAACGCAACCGCTTACAAACAATTCTGAAAAAAGATAATCTAAAAATGATTTTACGAAACTTTGCTAAAATACTCATATTAATCACCTTTTTTTATCTTTACACTTGTAAGTGTACTACTTTAAATATTCTTTGTCAATAAAAAGTATTCTTTTTTTCAGTTTTTTTAAAATTTATTCTTTTGAGACTATTTTATGTTGAAAAGTTGAAAAATAGAGATTAAAAGTATATAATTAATCGTAAATTTATTTAAAGAAGGTTTAAAGATGAGCATATTATCTGATAAACTAAAATCCAAGAGAAAAGAAAAAGGATTCTCACAAAAAACACTTTCCGAAGGAATTTGTGAGCAAAGCCAAATCAGCAAAATAGAACGTGGCAACTATATGCCTGCTGCTGATTTACTCTATAAACTTGCAAATCGGCTTCAAGTTCCCTTAGATTATTTTTTCGATGAACAGATTGAAATAACTTCCAATATAACACCGTTTAAGAAATTAGCAGAAAAATTACTTGAAGATCGTAATTACGAGGATTTAGAATACCTCTTAAACTTAGAAAAAGAAAAGTATCAGTATCTGTCTACTGAGGATGAATTTTATCTTCTATGGATTCAAGCGATTATCCTTTTCTACTTACATAGTTCCAAAGATGAAGCTATCGCCAGTCTAGAAAACGCTTTGCCAAAGCTTTCGGTCAGCTCATCTGTATATCTTAAACTTCTCAATACTTTATCTAATTTTTATTTTTCTGTAGGGCGTGATGCAGAATACGAAGAAAATAACTCACTTCTTATCAGTTTGTATCAGGAAAAAGATTTAAACCACCAAGAGTATTTATTTGGTTATATTCGAGTTAAACATAACTTCGCCTATTATTTACACTCTAAAGGGAAGGAATTAGAAGCCGTCCAGGAAGCCTTGGAAACCATTGACTTTTGTAAACAAAAAGAGACCAGCTATCAGCTGGCGCCTCTTTTAACTATCGTTGCAAATGCCGGAAAAGATTTTTTAAAGCACGATGAAATTCTTGACTATTATTTACAGGCGCGTGATATCTGTAAAATATACGAGCACAAGCTCATGATGGCTAAGATTGATCATTTTTTGAAAGATAAGGATAGGTGACTTCAATCGTAATAAGTTATAATTACCAATTAGCTATAAACGTAAAAGTGGAGAGAAACTAATGTCGTTTTCTCCACTTTTGTTAATATCCCCTCTTCCACTTGTATCCTGCCCAGCATGCTAAAGCAAGTAAAACTAAATTAAAGATGATAAACAAAGTCGTAAAATCAAATAATCCATTTTGTGACAAATCTGCCGTGTAAAATTCAGTTTCTGTAAAGAGAAGGTAAGAAAACTGACAAAACCAAGCATGAGTCTGAGAAAAAAGTCTTTAAAATCAAAAAACGTATAATATCAGGTGTTGAAAAACCTTGATACTATGCGTTTTATTGTGGAAAGATTTACTTCATTTTCTCCTGAAATTGAGTTTTTGTCCAATTTCTCTTTTATGGTATAATATTGTTCGGCACTGCTACACCGCCTACGAAAGGAGGTGAGATAGCCCATGATGGAATTAGTACTCAAAACTATCATCGGACCAATTGTGGTCGGTGTCGTTCTTCGATTAGTCGATAAATGGCTAAACAAGGACAAATAGTGTCAAAAAAGACCTCAAGCTTATTTGGTCGTGAGCTTGGGGTCTTTTCTAGCCTATGATATAGAACTAGTACTCAATTCCTTTTTATTATCCCACAGTTCACAAATTTTGTCAAAGGTTTATATCCTCATCTACTCAGCTTGTCAAGCTTTAACCCATATCCAATAATTAAGCGAAAGTTATCGGAAAATGATTTTTAGAATAGTCCCCAAAAGCCTGAAATAGAGCCAAAAAACTCCACCTGATTGGGTGACTCCTAAGTTTAGCACATATGTGGTATAATATTATTCGGCACTTCTACACCGCCTGCGAAAGGAGGTGAGATAGCCCATGATGGATACAATACTTAAAACTATCATCGGACCAATTGTGGTCGGTGTCGTTCTTCGTATAGTCGATAAATGGCTAAACAAGGACAAATAGTGTCAAAAAGACCCCAAGCTTATTTGGACGTGAGCTTGGGGTCTTTTCTAGCCTATGATATAGACACAATACTTAATTCCCTTTTATTATCCCATAGTTCACAAAATTTGTCAAAGGTTTATATCTTCATCAATTCAGCTTCTCCAACTTTAGAATCTGTCCAATAAAGTTTATAAGATTAAGTAAAAGTTATCGGAAAATGATGTTTAAAATAGTCCCCAAAAGCCTGAAATAGAGCAAAAAAACTCCACCTGATTGGGTGACTCCCGAGTTTAGCACTTATGTGGTATAATATTCTACGGCACTGCTACACCGCCTACGAAAGGAGGTGAGATAGCCCATGATGGAACTAATCCTTAAAACTATCATCGGACCGATTGTGGTCGGTGTCATCCTTCGCTTAGTCGATAAATGGCTAAACAAAGATAGATAGTGTCAAAAAAGACCCCAAGCTTAATGTGGAAGTTAGCTTGGGGTCTTTTCTAGTCCATGATATAGAACTAATCCTTAATTCTTCTCCATTATCCCACAGTTCACAAAATTTGTCAAAACTTTACCATCCTCAGCTTCTCAAGCTTTAACCACTTTACAACAAGACTTTCAAGTTTAAGAGAAAGTTAGGGATTCTATCAATTTCATAGAAATTTTGATTTAGTAAACGAATAGACAATCTTACATGTCACTCCTCATTTAATACGCCACTACTGGACAAGCAAAATCATTATTACAGCAGTTCCAGTCCTTCAATTAACAGTCACTTACAATCAAATTGAGTTTGAAGTAGCTGAAGTAACAGCAAGCCTATTTCTTAGTCATATTGCCTAAAAAGTCCCCGCCAATTCCCCGACCAAAATCCGAAAATACCGAAAATTATCGGAAAATGATTTTTTAGAATAGTCCCCAAAAAGCCTGAAATAGAGCCAAAAACTCCACCTGATTGGGTGGAGTTAAGGGAGATTATTATGAAAAAGAAAAGTTTAGGATTTTATTAAATAAAGTTAGGAGGTCTTTATTTAATAACTATATGATACATGACGAAGCTTAAAACTAGCTTAACTTTTCTCATATTTTACTATTTTACAAAAAAATTCTATCACCATCACCTACCCACAAAAAAGCCACCTGATTGGGTGACTTCATTAGGAGATTATGATGAAAAAAAGTTTTAGGATTTCATTAAATAAAGTTAGGAGGTCTTTATTTAATGACTATATGATACTAGACCATCCTTAAACTTTACTTAAGAAAAAACAAGTTTTATTATTTTTCTCTGTTTATCCAAATCATTCCTGTACAGTCATAGGTGGATAAGATTTCAAAGCCCATAAAACGATAAAATCCCAAGTTTTTTTCTGTCTGTTCTGTCACTAGTTGGACTTGATAGGCATCTTTGTAATCCTCTAAAGCCTCTTTCATCAAGGATCTACCAATCCCTTGGCGCTGATAGCTAGGCAAAACAATCAAATCCTGAACCAATACTGATGAGAATCCATCTCCAACCAAACGAATCAAGCCCACCACAGCATCGCCATCAAGCGCCAGATAAATTACTAATGAATGAGACAAGGCCTGCTCCAGCATCTGAGGTTGATTTGTATAATTTGTCCAACCGGCAGCCTGATAGAGATGCAAAACGTCCTCTAGTTTGACGATTTCTTGCTTTCTAATAGTGATCATGTCAACACCTCTTAAAGCTCTCTCAAGCTCTTGTACTGCTGTCCATTTTTATCAAAATTTTCAGGACGCAACCATGTTTCCAAACGAGCTTTGACTTGAGGCCAGTCCTTATCAATCATAGACAACCAATCCGTATCCCTCGTCCGTCCCTTATAAACCACTGCCTGACGGAAGGTTCCTTCATAAATAAATCCCAAACGTTCCGCTGCTCGTCTGGATGGCAGATTTAAGGCATCGCATTTCCACTCATAGCGACGATAGTTAAGCTCTTCAAAGACATAGCGAGCCAAGAGATACTGAGCTTCTGTTCCTATCCGTGTGCCTCTTAGCTCTGGAGAAAAAGTGACAGCTCCCACTTCTATTACTCGGTTATTCTGGTCAATACGCATGAGAGAAAATGTTCCCAAGGTCTTACCAGTTGCCTTGTCTACAATCGCATAGTAAAAGCGATCCTTACGAGCCAACATCTGATTTAAAAGGCTAACCAACTCCTCCATATCTGCTACTGGCTCCTGAAAAAGGTAGGTCCACATCTCCCGAGGCGTATCAGTCCCATAAACAGCTAATAAATCCTCCGCATGCTTTTCCACCGAAAGAGCCTCTATCTTAGCATAACGCCCTTCTAAGAAATCAATAGCAGGCAATTTACCTGGTGTATAACCTTCCATTGGCTCCCCAATCATCTGACCATATTCATTTACTGGCATTTTTCTTCTCCTTGTTTTACGCTGAAAATACTATATCACAAATTATTCTCTTTGGAAACTGGCACTGTCTTAAAACTTCATCCTCAACACTACATTAGTAACCCGTTTTTTGTCTTTTATCCTCTAAGGCTTGATTAATTCGTTGGGTGAGTTTGTGAGTTTGCCAGATTTGATACAACCATATCAATCCATAAATTAACAAGAAAAAGAACCAAAGCAAGGGACTCCATAAGGCTGAACCCCAACCAAAAAATAGAGAGGTCAATACTAAAATAGTAGCTGTCACTAATAAATGAACTCCTACACGTATACTAAAAGCAAGAAACTCTAGCTTTTCAAGTATTAAAGTCAATACCCCCATAATTCCACCCATTAAAAACAGAGCTAGAATATTTTTTACCATTGGGACAGGATAGGTAATGCTTGGATAGCACTGAGCTAATAACATCATACTCAAATAAAAGAAGGAAGCCGTACGCATTCCCGATACAAAATAATCAATTAATCGTTTCATGATTTTCTCCTATAAACCTAGATAATTCATTAAGGACTTAACGTATTTCCGACTCACACTAGATTTGATGCCCCGAGTCATTTTAGCCATCATGTTCCCTGAAAAACTATCTGATAACGATTCTAAGTGGTCAATGTTTATAATTGAATGGCGTGATATCTGTATAAAGTTACGCCGATTAATCCGATTCTGAAAGTTTATCAATGTTTCCTTAGTTTTATAAATCCCATCTACCGTATAAATGGTTAATAAATTCTTGTCAATATCAGCTAGAATAAGATCCTCAATCTTCACCATGACCAGATGATCATCCGTTCGAATAGGAATGGCCACCTGATTAATTGTTGAAAATTGTTCTAAATACTCCATGACTTCCCTTGCTTGGTCAGTTAACTGAGCTGCCTGAATTACAATCTGTGGGTCCTTTTCTGAAAACTCTGCCTTCATTTCAAAACGAATCTTCATTTTCTCTCCAATATACTTTTATTTTCTCCTGCTAAACACTTTAACAAATAAAAGCCAAAGAAGAATAGCGACGAGACTGATAATAACCACTATAAAGTATGTCTCTTCCTTTGTCAATAGTTCTTGCCAGTTGATTTGGATTCCCATTTTTTCTTGAAATTCCTTTAACAATCTGCTATTTCCTGTAAATACGGTCTCTAATGGTTCTTTCATTAAAATTTGTCGATAAAGAGAAGCAATATAAGTTGCAGGGGTACACTTCATGATAATCTGTGCAAAATCAGGTAAAACTCCAATAGGGACATAAGTTCCTACTAAAAATCCAGAAGCAGTTCCCACTATAGTTGCCAGTTTGCCAAGACTATCTACAGATTGAAAACGATAAATCAAGAGAATATTTATCAAACTTGAAAGCAGACTGCTTAACAACATAATCAAAGCAATTTCCGGTAAATGACTGATAACTGGACTTTCTTTAAAATAAAGCCCCATAACAGCAAACATAAACACCTGCATGACAAAAGAAATGGCAATACTACTGATTAGATAGGACACCTGTAAACCCCAGCTACCTAAATCTGTCAAGAAGAGATCTTGATCCACTTGATTTTCACGATCCTGTACCATTTGTGTAAGAGCCGTAAAACTGGTTGTAATCCCAGTCACAGCTAAGGTCCCACCCATCAGCCAGTTATTTAAAAGATTCGTATTATCAGGGAGTTGAGACCAAGCATCCGTCAAGTTCTTCTGCAAAAAAATGATATAAAGGAGGAAGGAAATCAATGCCCCCAATAATGAGAAAAATACTCCTGAACGATTACGAAAATATAAGATAAAATTCCGTTTCAATAAAGCTAACATTAGCGAACCTCTCTTCCTGTAAGTGCAATAAAGGCATCATCCATGGTACCTGGATGAAACTCAAAAGAATCAATTTCTTCTCGAACTTTTGCCAAATATTCAATAGCTTCCAGTGATGTCCTTGGATAAAAAAGATATTCCAACTCATTTTCTTCCTTTACTGTCATTCCAGTCTGTAGCAACTTTTCTAAACCCTTCATTTCTTTAAAACGAATTTTTAGAATATTAGAAGCATACTGACTTTTAATAGCCGTCGCAGAACCTTGCGCAATCACTTTCCCATGATCAACGATATAAATCTGATCCGCTTCATCCGCTTCATCCAGATAATGAGTCGTTAAGATAATAGTCATCCCTTCATCCTTTTGTAGTCGAGATAGTAAATCCCAAATGGCTTTGCGAGTCTGAATATCTAGACCTGTCGTTGGTTCATCTAAGAAAAGAATATCTGGCTGTGAAAGAAGAGCACGCGCAATATCAACCCTACGTTTTTGCCCACCTGACAAAGTCCCATATAGTTGTTTCTGGAAAGCAGTCAAACCCAGTTGATGGATTAAATCATCCACACGACTTGCTACAATCTCCTTATACTGTTGAGCACGAATCGTAAGATTTTCCCTAACTGTCAACATCTCATCCAGTACACTAGCTTGAAAAACAACTCCTATTTTCGTATTTGGCGCATATCGAATCTGACCTTTTGTCGGCTTTTTCAAACCGATTAACATGGAAATGGTGGTTGATTTTCCTGCACCATTTGGACCCAAAATAGCATTAAAACTCCCTTTTTCAAACTCTAACTGAATATCGTCAACAGCCATATGATCGCCGTACCGTTTAGTCAAATGTTTAGCTTGTAAAATCATATTTAGTTCCTCCTCTTTACCTCACCAGTTTAACAAAAAGAATGAAAGAAAAATCGACTTTTGAGATAAGTGGTTAAAATGAGAGGTTAAGTGGTGAGATGATGGAAACAGAATTATATTTTTCATTCAAAAAATCCCCCAGATTCTACTCTGAAGGATTCATTTCTTATTTCACAACAATATTAACCAATTTATTTGGTACACTAATTACTTTCACGATTTCCTTGCCGTCGATCTCTGCTTTGACTTTTTCATCAGCGAGAGCAATTTCTTGCAATTCTTCGCGTGACAAGTCTTTAGCGACCATGAGTTTAGCACGGACTTTTCCTTTGATTTGGACAACGATTTCGATTTCGTCTTCAACTAATTTGCTTTCATCCCAAGTTGGCCAAGCTACATAAGAGATAGATTCTCCTGTTGCTGCAACAGTTTGCCAGAGCTCTTCTGCCAAGTGAGGTGCAAATGGTGCAATCAACTGGATAAAGCCTTTGGCGTAGTCTACATAGAGCTTGTCTTCCTTGTTAGCCGCGTTGACAAAAACCATAAGTTGGGCAATGGCTGTATTGAATTTGAGGGACTCAATTTGTTCAGTGACAGCTTTAACCGTTTCGTTGTAAACCTTGTCAAGAGCGCCATTGTTTTCCGTAGCGATTTCTTTACTTGTAATCAAACGGTAAACACGGTCCAAGAATTTACGGCTTCCTTCCAGACCTTCTTCAGACCAAGCAATCGAAGCATCAAGTGGTCCCATGAACATTTCATAGACACGAAGGGTGTCAGCACCGTATTGTTCCACAACATCATCTGGGTTAACAACGTTCTTGAGGGATTTAGACATCTTGGCTGGTGCTTGCTCCAACTCTTCTCCTGTTTCCATGTGGAAGAAGGAGCCGTCACGTTTTTCAACCTTATCAGTTGCCACAAGAGCCCCACGGTGGTCACGGTAGCTTGTTCCCAAGATCATTCCTTGGTTAAAGAGTTTTTGGAATGGTTCCTTAGTCGGAACAACACCGAGATCATAGAGGAATTTATGCCAGAAACGAGCGTAAAGCAAGTGAAGAACGGCATGCTCTGCACCACCCACGTAGATATCTACTGGCAACCATTGTTTGAGGAGATCCTCATCGGCCAATTTCTCAGTATTGTGTGGGTCAATATAGCGGAGGTAGTACCAGCTTGAACCTGCCCACTGTGGCATAGTGTTGGTTTCACGACGACCTTTGACACCATCTTTACGAGTCACTTCAAGCCAGTCTGTCAAGTTAGCTAGTGGACTTTCACCAGTACCTGAAGGACGGATGTCCTTGGTGACTGGCAAGACGAGTGGCAACTCAGTTTCTGGAACGGCTGTTGAAGTTCCATCTTCCCAATGAATGATTGGAATCGGCTCACCCCAGTAACGTTGACGGCTAAAGAGCCAGTCGCGGAGACGGTAGGTAACCTTCTCTTGTCCACAGCCTTTTTCTTCCAACCAAGCCACGATCTTAGCAATCGCTTCTTCTTTGTTGAGTCCATCTAGGAAATCTGAATTAACATGAAGGCCATCTTCTGTGTAGGCAGTTTCTGCTACATTTCCACCTTCAAGTACTTCGACGATTGGAAGGTCAAATTGTTTGGCAAATTCCCAGTCACGTTGGTCGTGGGCAGGAACAGCCATTACCGCACCTGTTCCATAACTAGCAAGAACATAGTCCGCAATCCAGATTGGGATTTCCTTACCATTGACAGGGTTGATGGCATAAGCACCAGTCCAAACCCCTGTTTTTTCTTTGGCAAGGTCTGTACGAGCCAAGTCAGACTTGAGGCTAGCTTGGTGTTTGTAGTCTGCTACTGCTTCTGCTTGCTCTGGACTTGTGATAGCGTCAACCAAATCATGCTCAGGAGCCAAAACGGTGAAAGTCGCACCAAAAAGAGTATCAGGACGAGTAGTAAAGACTGTGAATTCCTTGTCTGTTCCCTTAACCTTGAAGGTTACATTAGCACCAGTTGATTTACCAATCCAGTTGCGTTGCATGTCCTTGATAGACTCTGGCCAATCAAGCTCGTCTAAGTCATTGAGCAGACGCTCTGCGTAGGCCGTGATTTTGAGCATCCATTGGCGCATTGGCTTGCGGACAACTGGATAGCCTCCACGCTCAGAAGTTCCGTCAGGAAGAACCTCTTCGTTAGCAATGGCTGTTCCCAATTCCTCAACCCAGTTTACTGGCACTTCCGCTTCATAGGCCAAGCCTTTTTCATAAAGCTTAGTAAAAATCCATTGCGTCCACTTGTAGTAGTTTGGATCTGTTGTATTGACTTCACGATTCCAGTCATAAGAAAATCCAAGCGCATTGATTTGGCGTTTGAAGTTGGCAATGTTCTCAGCTGTAAATTCTGCTGGGTCATTACCAGTATCCATAGCGTATTGCTCTGCAGGCAAACCAAAAGCATCCCAACCCATTGGGTGAAGGACATTGTAGCCTTGCGCACGTTTGTAACGACTGAGGATATCGGTTGCGGTATAGCCTTCTGGGTGTCCTACGTGCAGACCAGCTCCAGACGGATAAGGGAACATATCGAGAGCATAAAACTTAGGTTTTGATGCATCTGTTCCTGTCTTAAATGTATGATGTTCTGCCCAGTAGCTCTGCCACTTAGGCTCAATTTCTTTATGATTGTAAAAACTCATGGTCTCTCTCCAATTTTGTGATGTTACTATTATACCATTTTTGAGGGAATTTGGTCTCGTTCTATTCTATACTTTTCTATTTTACCTTGCTCTAGAATTTTTAAACTGCTATACTTATAACAGAAAACCCTTCCAAGGAGGTAGCGAATGTCTCATTCCTTTAAAAAATCTCTCCAAAAAGAAATTCTCCATAGAAGCTCTATCGCAGCTTTTATGACCTCTCTTTTACTACTCATTTTACTTTTTGGTTTTTCCTATTTTTTACAAAAGCAGCAACTCTCCAAAGACACAAGACAGATTGTAAAACAGGTTCAAGAAATGAAAGAAGCAAATAATGAGCTCCTGACTACTATGAACCATAAAATGATTCCTGGATTTTTGGATGGCAAACACACAGAGCGAGAAGTCTTTAGCTTATTTTACGAGACCAAAGCTAAATTAAAACTTAGTTCTGACCTCATTATCCTAAGTGATGCAGGTGAATTACTATTTAGTACCAATCGAAATCATCAAGAAAGTATTTTATCTCCCTACTATCTAAAACTGCTCATTCAAAATCCTTCTCAAGAAAAAGTGACAGAAAAAATTGCACTCTCTTCAGATAAACAACATTACACACTCTTTATCAAACCACTACTTCAAAACCAACGAGTTATAGCCTATACGATTGCTTTCGTAAATGAGAATGATTTCATCTCAAGTTTCCCAATGATAAATTCTAAATACATCATTACCGATAACTTTGGTAATATGTTTTCCAACAATACAAATCAATTTACTCGTTCCACTCTTGAAAAATTTGATGAAAAACTCCTACACTCTCGCACCCACTGGTATGCGAACGAACCGCTTATTGTTCAAAAAGAAAAAGTCGGTGCTATTTTTTCAATCTATACTTTTCAATCCTTCTTTCCTATTCCTAGCTTACTTGGCCTAGCCTCCATTCTCACCTTATGTATATTCTTCCTCTACTTCTGGCAAGCAAGACGAATTGCTCACAAAATTGCTACACACAACGCTGTTCCTATTGAAAGCTTGGTTTACCAACTTCAAGAAATTCCCAAACAAGCAGAAAAAAGGCTTTCTCTACAAACAGGTGATGAGTTTGAGTTTATGGCAGAAAAAATCAACAATATGTTGTACGAATTAGATCAACTTCATCAAAAAATGTTGACCATAGAAAAAGAAAAGTGGATTTTTGAAAGAAAAATGCTGGAAGCTCAGTTCAATCCTCATTTTCTCTACAATACACTTGAGACGATTAAAGTCACTTCTTTAATGGATGCAGCTCTCACACAAGACCTGATTCAAAACCTTACGCGCATTCTTCGCTACAGTATCACCGATTTAGAAAAAGAAACAACCATTTGTCAGGATTTAAAGATTATAGAGGATTACCTGATTATTCATAAGATTCGTTTCGAGCACTTTTCCTATGATATTGTCTGCCCAGAAACTGTCGATAATCAGCCTATTCCTAAACTTTTCTTGCTTCCTCTAGTAGAAAATGCTATAAAATATGGGATGCAATACCGTATTGATCTTCATATAGATATCCAAATTACCTGGGAAGCAGATTCTCTGACTTTTTTAGTCAAGGATAACGCCGGAGGGCTCACAAAACAAGAGCGACTCGCTATTTTAGACTCTTTAGAAAGCCCTCATACCCAGCATGGCATCGTGAACAGCTATAAACGATTGAGCAATTTCTTTTCTGATGTCCAGCTAGATTTAGGAGTCAATCGCCAAGGAGAAACTTGGGTCAAATTTATAACGAAAGGACTAACTCATGTTTAAGCTCATTATCGTAGAGGACGAACACCTCATTCGAAAATGGCTAGAGATTGCCATAGACTACTCTGCCTTAGGTATCCAAGTCGTAGGAACTGCCAGTCACGGTCAAGAGGGAATGAAACTCATCCAAGAAAAAGAACCTCATATTGTCTTAACAGACATCACAATGCCAATTATGGATGCTTTTATGATGTTCGAAGCTACTCGTACTCTTTCTTATGAAAAAGTTATCTTATCAGGTTATAACGATTTTCAAAATGCCAAAAAAGCCATGCAATATGGAGCAGTTGATTTCTTATCCAAACCAATTGATACCAAGGAGTTGACAGAATGTCTTCAAAAAATTGTTTTGCGATTACGAGTTAGCACTCGTCAAGAAACTCCTTTTTTAGAAGAGTATCAAACTTTACTCACCTCTATCCAACAAGTTGATACACAAAACCAAATCATTCAGCAAATTCTTGAATTTGTGCATCAACACTACTGTATGCACTTTACCATTTCTAGCATTGCAGAGAATCTAGGGTATAGCGAAAGTTATCTATATAAGGTTATCAAAGAAGACTTCCCAATGACGCTAAATGAATATATCTTACGCTACCGCCTCAAGCAAGCTATAGATAAAATGGCTGAATCCCCTAATTCTCCCTTAAGCGATATCTCTGAACAAGTTGGATTTTCAGACTATAAATATTTTGCCAAAGTTTTTAAAAAATATCTCCATATTTCTCCAAAAGAATTAAAACTCATGGATAAAAACCATTGATGTAAAAGGATTGCTCAGCTCAGGCAATCTTTTTATTTTGTACTTTTACTCAATGAAAATCAAAGTGCTAACTACTCAAATCATAGCTTTGAGATTGCAGATAAAGCGACGTGTTTTGAAGAGTATTACCATCAAAATCACAGCTAAAATTCACCAATCCTTGCTCTAGGAACTCATTTCCTATTTTTCGTTTTAGATTTCTTTAAGGTTTTTATTATATCCTGTAGGACTCTACAATTTAAAAACATTAACAATCTAGGTAGAGAAAATGTTCGTAAAAAGGAGATACTTATGAAAAAAATACTATTCTTTCTCTCTTTTAGCTGGATATTCCTTTCTTTATCAGGATGTTCTTCACCTATAGAAGCGGAAACTAGCTCTGAAAAAGATTCAGATAACACTTTAGTTGTCTACTCACCTAATCCTGAAGACCTTATCGAAGAAACAATCCCAGCCTTCGAAGAAAAATATGGTATTAAGGTTGATTTAGTACAAGCCAGCACTGGTGAATTGTTCAAAAAAGCTGAGGCCGAAAAAGAATCCCCTGTAGCTGATGTCATTTTCGGAGGCTCCTACGCCCTCTTCTCTTCTAACGAAAATCTTTTTGAACCTTATATTTCTCAAGAGAACGACCAGATAATCCCTGAATATCAAAATAAAACAGGATTCTACACACCTTATACACTGGATGTCAGTGTTATCATTGCCAATTCAGCCCTTACAAAAGATATAAAAATTGAAGGTTACAATGATCTACTCAATCCTAAATTAAAAGGAAAAATTGCTACTGCTGATCCTAGTAATGCTTCTAGCGCATTTGCTCAATTAACAAATATGCTTGTGGACCAAGGTGGATACGAAAATGAACAAGCTTGGACCTATGTGAAAAATCTCTTTACCCTAGTAGATGGAAAGATTGCATCTAGCTCTTCAAATGTTTACAAAGCTGTCGCCGATGGAGAAATGGCTGTAGGACTAACCTATGAAGATCCTGCCTTAAAACTCTTAAATGATGGAGTTGATGTAAAAGTCATTTATCCGAAAGAAGGAACCGTCTTTTTACCTGGTAATGCAGCTATCGTCAAAAACGCTAAACACATGGAAAATGCCAAGAAATTTATCGACTTCCTCCTTTCACAAGAAATCCAAGATAAGCTAGGAACCGAAACTACAATCCGACCTATTCGTAAAAATGCTAAAACCAATAAAAATATGAAGGCTATGACAGAAATCAATATTGCCACTGAAGATTCCAATTATGTCATTAAAAACAAATCCGCCATTCTTAAAAAGTACAATGACATTTTTACAGATATCCAATCTAAAAAATAAAATTTGACTTGACAGTGATTAACTGTCAAACTCTACTATAAAATCAAAATGATTACTTCCGTTTTTGTAGAGAATTTTACTCTAATAGAATAGAATTATCGGTTTTAAAAACGCTTACATTGTTTTAAAATAAACTTAAATAACACAACGGAGGTATCCATCATGAAAAAGAAATGGATGTATTATGCTGCTTGCGGACTAGCTCTTTTTGGTCTTGCTGCTTGTTCTTCTAATGAATCTGCCGATGGCGGTTCATCTGATAAAGGAGACGGCGGTTCGCTAGTCGTTTATTCACCAAACTCAGAGGGCTTAATCGGAGCAACTATTCCTGCCTTTGAAGAGAAATATGGTATCAAAGTAGAACTGATTCAAGCTGGCACTGGAGAACTTTTCAAAAAACTAGAGTCAGAAAAAGAAGCTCCTGTAGCTGATGTCATCTTTGGTGGTTCTTATACACAATATGCTACCCACGGAGAACTCTTTGAAAACTATACTTCAAAAGAAAATGATAATGTTATCAAAGAATATCAAAACACAACTGGCTACTCTACACCTTATACACTAGATGGTAGTGTTTTAATCGTCAACCCTGATTTAACTAAAGGCATGAACATCGAAGGATATAGCGACCTTCTCAAACCTGAACTAAAAGGAAAAATCGCAACTGCTGACCCAGCAAACTCTTCTAGCGCCTTTGCTCAATTAACAAATATGCTACAAGCTCAAGGTGGTTACAAAGATGATAAGGCTTGGTCTTATGTAAAAGATCTCTTCACACTTATTGACGGTAAAATCGGTTCAAGCTCATCTGGTGTCTATAAAGCAGTCGCTGACGGAGAAATGGCTGTCGGTCTCTCTTATGAAGATCCAGCAGTTAAACTCTTAAATGACGGAGCTAACATCAAGGTAGTCTATCCAAAAGAAGGAACAGTCTTCCTACCTGCTAGTGCTGCTATCGTTAAAAAAGCTAAAAACATGGAAAATGCCAAGAAATTTATCGATTTTATTATCTCTCAAGAAGTACAAGATACACTTGGTACAACCACTACTAACCGTCCTGTTCGTAAAAATGCTAAAACAAGCGAAAATATGAAACCAATTGACAAAATCAAAACACTCACTGAAGATTATGATTATGTCATCAAGAATAAATCAGATATTGTTAAGAAATACAACGAAGTCTTCACAGATATCCAATCTAAACAGTAAAAGAGGTTCACTATGAGTGAGATCAAAATTATTAACGCCAAAAAAATCTACCACGATGTCCCTGTTATTGAGAATTTGAACATTACAATTCCAAAAGGAAGTCTCTTTACCCTTCTTGGACCTTCAGGATGTGGAAAAACGACTCTTCTTCGTATGATTGCAGGTTTCAACAGTATCGAAGGTGGAGAATTTTACTTCGATGATACAAAAATCAATAATATGGAACCCAGCAAACGCAATATTGGCATGGTTTTTCAAAACTACGCTATTTTCCCACATTTGACTGTCCGAGATAATGTCGCTTTTGGTCTCAAGCAAAAGAAAGTCCCTAAAGAAGAATTAATCCAACAGACCAATAAATATCTTGAACTCATGCAAATTGCTCAATATGCGGATCGGAAGCCCGATAAACTTAGTGGTGGACAACAACAACGTGTCGCCTTGGCACGCGCCTTAGCTGTTAATCCAAGTGTTCTCCTCATGGACGAGCCACTTAGTAACCTAGATGCCAAACTTCGCTTGGATATGCGTCAGGCTATTCGAGAAATCCAACACGAAGTGGGTATTACAACTGTTTATGTGACCCACGACCAAGAAGAAGCTATGGCTATTTCAGACCAAATTGCTGTTATGAAAGACGGAGTCATCCAACAAATCGGTCGACCAAAAGAACTCTATCATAAACCAGCTAATGAGTTTGTGGCTACCTTTATCGGACGCACAAATATTATCCCTGCCAATCTCGAAAAACGGAGCGACGGCGCTTATATCGTCTTTTCAGATGGCTATGCTCTTCGAATGCCAGCTCTTGATCAGGCTGAGGAGCAAGCTATTCATGTAAGCATTCGTCCTGAAGAATTTATCAAAGATGAATCTGGAGATATTGAAGGAACTATTAGCGATAGCGTCTATCTTGGACTAAATACGGAGTATTTCATTGAAACAGGCTTTGCCTCAAAAATTCAGGTTAGCGAAGAATCAACTTTTGAAGAAGATCTACAAAAAGGCGATCGTATTCGTCTACGAATCAATACTCAAAAATTAAACGTCTTTTCTGCAGATGGTTCTCAAAACTTGATAAAAGGAGTCAACCATGGAACGTAAAAAACTAAATATTTGGACAGCCTCCTCTTTCTTCATCTTTCTTACCTATCTTGTCTTTCTCGTTTATCCTATCGTTACCGTGCTCAAGCAAGCACTCATACATGAAGGACAATTCTCACTAGCTAATTTTGTCACTTTCTTTAGTAAAGCCTACTACTCTGAGACACTCGTCAACAGTTTCAAGGTTTCCATTACCGCTACTGTCACTTCCTTAGTTGTAGGAACCCTATTAGCTTATCTTTTTTCCATGTATGACTTCAAGGGAAAGAAATTTCTACAAATATTGATTATCATTGCTTCCATGTCAGCTCCTTTCGTGGGAGCCTACTCCTGGATTCTCTTGCTGGGACGAAATGGGGTCATCACAAAATTCATGACAAATACTCTTCATCTTCCAGCTATTGATATTTATGGATTCAAAGGAATTGTACTTGTATTTACACTGCAACTATTCCCACTGGTATTTCTATACGTTGCTGGGACAATGAAAAGTATTGACAATTCTCTACTTGAAGCTGCTGAAAGCATGGGGTCCTTCGGATTTAAGCGTATCGTAACGGTTGTTTTACCTCTCCTAGTTCCAACCTTACTAGCAGCTGCCCTACTTGTATTTATGAGAGCATTCTCAGACTTTGGAACACCGATGTTGATTGGTGAAGGATATCGGACTTTCCCAGTCTTGATTTATACCCAATTTATTAGCGAGGTTGGAGGAAATTCTGCTTTTGCATCTGCTTTAGCAATTATGGCGATTATCATCGCCTTGGCAATTTTCCTTATCCAAAAATACATTTCAAATCGCTACAGTTTCAGCATGAATTCGCTCCATCCAATTGAGCCTAAAAAAACAACAAAAGGAAAAATGGCTGCCATTTATGCGACAGTCTACGGAATTATCTTGTTCTCTGTTCTACCTCAAGTCTACTTGATTTATACTTCTTTCCTAAAAACATCAGGTATGGTATTTGTCAAAGGCTATTCTCTAAACAGTTACAAGGTAGCTTTCAATCGTATGGGATCTGCTATTTTCAATACCATTCGTATCCCTTTGATTGCCTTAGTCCTAGTTGTCCTATTCGCAACATTTATCTCCTACCTAGCCGTTAGAAAACGGAATTTGTTTACAAACTTAATTGACAGCCTCAGTATGGTACCTTATATTGTACCAGGAACCGTTCTAGGGATTGCCTTCATTTCTTCCTTCAATACTGGCCTATTTGGAAGTGGATTTCTTATGATTACAGGGACAGCTTTCATCTTGATTATGTCTCTATCTGTCAGAAGATTACCGTATACTATTCGCTCATCTGTTGCTAGTTTGCAACAAATAGCACCAAGTATTGAAGAAGCTGCTGAAAGCTTAGGAAGTAGCCGCCTCAATACCTTTGCCAAGATTACAACTCCAATGATGCTATCTGGTATTATTTCTGGAGCCATCCTATCTTGGGTCACAATGATTTCAGAACTCTCTACTTCTATCCTCCTCTACAATGTCAAAACAAGAACAATGACTGTAGCTATTTATACAGAGGTTCTCAGAGGAAATTACGGTGTAGCCGCAGCCTTGTCAACTATCCTGACTGTTCTAACGGTAGGTTCCTTGCTCTTGTTTATGAAAATCTCTAAAAGCAATAGCATTACACTTTAGTTTTCCCCATCAAAAACAGCCGAAAGGATTACCCTCGGCTGTTTTTTCTTATCTTTATATTCTTATCAAATCCCTAGCTCATGGCAAGCAAGTCTAGACTGATTAAATAGAGGCTTCCTCCATCTTCTCACGTCCTAGTTCTCGATAACTACGGTCGCCGACAACTTCTACGCTAAACTGGCCGTCCTCATATTCAAGAATTGTCACGCTACCATTATCGAGACCATGCGGATGCATACCATTGATCAGATAAACAATGGTTCCAACGGTCATTCCGTGGCTCACGACAAGGGCATTGCCCCCACCTTGTTCTTCCATTTCCTTGGCAATCGCTTCAAAGCCTTCCTTGATTCGGCCACTGAGTTTTTCCCAGCCTTCAGCCCAACCAGCTGTATCAACCTCTACCAAGCCCTCAGCCAGTTCAGCATAAGACAATTGGTGAACATGGTCCACATTAAAAATACGAGGAATAATACCCATGAAAAGATCACCATCATAAGCTCCGTCAAAGCTACCAAAACACCATTCTCTGATACGCTTGTCCATGCGATAAGGGATTTTCCCCTGCAAGCCAAGTTCATCAAGGATAATTCCCATGGTCTGAATGGTGCGCCCAGAATCACTCGAATAAGCGCGCTCAAACTGCAGACCAGATTCTCGCAAACCGATTCCTAATTCTTGAATCCCTCGCTCACCTTCAGCTGTTAAGGGAGTATCGCTCCAACCTTGCGCGCGACCAATCGTGTTAAACATAGTCTTGCCATGACGTACCAAATACAATCGTACTTTTACCATTTTCCGTCCTCCGTTTGCTTCTATTATATCATGGATGATAAAACAAAAGCCACCCAGACAGGTGACTTTTGCAGGAGATTATTATGAAAAAGTTTAGGAGTTCTATTAAATAAAGATATTAGATGAAAATCAAATTCAAACTAAATCAGTATTATCTGTTTCAAATAATATTAGGAGGTCTTTATTTAATGATTATAGTATACATATCCAACCTTAAATAGAACTTAAAAAATTATACCCATTCACCTTTTTCGTTTACTTTATAGCCGTTAATGGTCATATTTTTTGCTAATTTTCCATCAGCTAACAAGTAATACCACTTATCTCCATCCTTAATCCATTGGTTACGAGCGTACTTGCCATCTTGGTTCAGATAATACCAGCTATCATACTGAGAATCAAATACCCACTCACTCTTAGCCATGTAACCGCCACGTTTTAGGTAATATTCTCCCTGCCAAGCTTTCTCCACATAACTACCAGTTGAATCTACATAAAACCAGCTCTTATAATCTTCATCATAAATCCATTCACTCGCAGCCATTGAAGCATCTGCTTTTAGATAATAACGACCTACCCAACGATTTCTTACAAGGTTACCCGAAAGGTCATTATAGTACCATTTGCCAGACTCTTTAAACCACTTACTTGCTTGATAATCTTTCTTAGTCTCTCCATTAGCAGTAACGGTAGCTTGAGATGAGGTTGAAACTGAGGATGAAGTCCCAGTAGAAACTGCTTGAATAGCCTCTTCTTTTGTCACCTTAGGCTTAGCTTTTCCTTGATAAACATCTTCGATACGCTTAGTAAAGACAGATAACTCTTCAGGGGATAGCATATTAACAATATCGTTTCCATTATCAGGAATATAACCAACAGAGTGTGTTCCAATTTGTTCTAATCCCTCTTCTAATATATCCTCAACATTATTCAATAAAGCGAGTTTATCAGATTTAGAAAGAGAATCATCACTACTAATCGCTGTTTTCTCAATAAAAGCAACCGCTTTAATTTCTCTAATATTTTTCTCTCTAGGAAGTACGATATAGATACGAAAATCATTTGATGCAACAGGAACCAAGGTTTTTAAATATTGATTTACTGTCATATTTCCATCTCTATCACCCTCAGGATAATATTGTTTAAAATCAATTGGGGATTCAATACTTTTTAACACATTTTCTTTTTCTCTTGCTGTATAATATTGGTTTTCCTTTATTTTAGGAATTAGTTTTTCCTTTTTCTTTAATATAATTAGCTCTAGAGCCTCTCTTTTAATTCTATAACTAGAATCAAAATTTGTGTTAATACGGTAACTCATAGAATCATGCAATCTATTTACAGCACCTTGAAAATCCTTTGAAGTCTCTAATGCTTCTTTTTCCACTCCTTCTATCTCTTCTAAAAAAGATTGGTATTCTTTATTAAGTCTTTCTATAGCATTATTCTTAATTGTTTTTATATCATCCTGAGAAAAAGAAAGGATGCTCCAGTCTACTTGATCCGCTTCATTTAATAATTTTTCTTTATTCTTACTTAAAAACTCTTTATAAGATTTCTTAGCTTGCTCTACTTCATTTTTAAAAAATTCTAAAGTTACCTGAGTTACAGTTTCATAGCTTTCTTCTTGCGCAGAAACTACTTGATTGGCGAAAGTTGGGACTAGTAAAGTCGACAGTCCTAAAGCTACTAAAGCATGTTTCATTTCTTTTTTCATCAATTTCTCCTATTTTCTTAATTTTTAAAACTATGAATTGGTGCTGGGATTTGTCCTCCACGAGAGATGAAATCAACAGACGAAGCCCCATTGACCTTCATAACGGGTGCAGTTCCTAATAGGCCACCAAACTCAATCATATCGCCTTCTTTTCCTTTTGGAATGATGCGAACAGCCGTTGTCTTCATGTTAATGACACCAATTGCAGCCTCATCTGCAATCATGGCGGCAATGGTTTCAGCAGGCGTATCCTCTGGGATGGCAATCATATCCAAACCAACGGAACAGATAGCCGTCATAGCTTCTAGTTTTTCCAAATTAAGAGAGCCATTTTGCACTGCAGCAATCATTCCTTCATCCTCTGAAACAGGGATAAAGGCACCAGACAAACCACCAACTTGGTTGCAGGCCATAACTCCACCCTTTTTAACTTGGTCATTCAAGAGAGCCAAGGCAGCCGTCGTTCCATGCGTACCAACTGTCTCCAGCCCCATTTCCTCAAGGACACGTGCTACAGAATCTCCAACAGCAGGTGTTGGTGCCAAACTCAAGTCTACAATACCAAACTCCACATCCAGTCTCTCACTAGCCATCTGACCAACCAATTGACCGATACGAGTGATTTTAAAGGCAGTTTTCTTAACTGTTTCGGCTACTACATCAAAGCTCTGTCCACGAACTTTTTCCAAGGCACGTTTCACCACACCAGGACCAGAAACTCCGACATTGATGATAACATCTGCCTCCCCAACACCATGGAAGGCCCCCGCCATAAATGGATTGTCCTCAACAGCATTAGCGAATACAACCAACTTGGCCGCTCCCATATCTGATAGATTAGCCGTTTCCTTGATAATACGTCCCATATCTGCCACAGCCGTCATATTAATACCAGACTTGGTTGAGCCAATATTAACTGACGAGCAGACCTTATCCGTTTCAGCCAAAGCACGAGGAATAGAATTTATGAGAATCTCATCCCCCTTTTGATAACCTTTTTGTACCAAGGCAGAGAAACCACCAATAAAGTCCACTCCAATCTCTTTCGCAGCCTTATCAAGCGCTTTTGCCAGAACTACATAGTCTGTTGCATCTGTCGCTGCACCAATCAGAGAAATAGGAGTCACCGATACACGCTTATTAACGATAGGAATTCCCAACTCAGCTGCAATCTCATCGCCAACAGCCACTAAATTAGCTGCCTTGGTCGTAATCTTTTGATAAATTTTCTCCGCAGCACGATTGATATCTGGATCAATACAGTCCAAAAGGGAAATTCCCATTGTAATAGTTCTGATATCGAAGTTCTGCTCCTCAATCATAGCAATGGTTTCAGTAACTTGTCTAATATCCATAATAACCTCCTAGATATTATACATAGCTTCGAAAATCGCTGCACTCTGAATATTAATTTTCACATTCAAAGTTTGCCCAAAGGCTTCAAACTCACTACGAAGATAGGTAAAATCTTGCTTTTCATCACTAGAGACGACAGCCATCATCGTGAAATATTCATCCAAGACAGTTTGAGAGATATCATCAATATTCAAACCCAATTCTGCAATTTTACCAGAAACACCTGCAACAATTCCAGATTTATCTTTACCAACAACAGTTATAATCGCTTTCATAAGCAAACTCCAATTCTTCTTAAAATAGGAAACCTGAACATTAAACAGATTTCTTCTTAAATAGTATAGCATAATTCTAACTAAAATACTCAAAAACGCCTGCTTACGAAGTTGTTCTTAGGAAAAAAACAATTTCGTAAACAAGCGTCTACTATCCCAACTTATGATGAGTGTTCCCGCTAGGACCGAAATCCTAGCGGTAGACCAGAGCTAGACTAAGAGCACAAGACTCCATCATCATAACACTCAACAAAATTGATGATTTTATACTAATTCGATGATCGCCATTGGCGCTGCATCACCACGACGTGGTTCAGTTTTAAGGATACGAGTGTATCCACCGTTACGTTCAGCATAACGAGGTGCAATTTCTGAGAACAATTTTTGAAGTGCTGTAGTAGAAGTGTACTTATCAGTTGCTTCATCATAGTTTTCAGATGCGATTTCATTACGTACGAAAGCAGCTGCTTGACGACGTGCATGCAAATCACCACGTTTACCTAGAGTAATCATTTTTTCAACAGTTTTACGGATTTCTTTAGCACGAGCTTCAGTTGTCACAATTGATTCGTTGATCAAAAGGTCAGTTGTCAAATCGCGAAGCATTGCTTTACGTTGTGAGCTAGTGCGTCCTAGTTTACGGTAAGCCATGTATTCCTCCTTTATTTATCTTTTAATCCAAGACCCAAATCAATGAGTTTGAGTTTCACTTCTTCCAAACTCTTGCGTCCAAGATTTCGTACTTTCATCATCTCTGCTTCAGATTTTTCTGTCAAATCATGCACAGTATTGATACCGGCACGTTTCAAACAGTTGTATGAACGCACAGACAAGTCCAGTTCCTCAATCGTACGATCCAAAATACGGTCGTCAGATTCAGTATCAGCTTCTTTCATCACTTCAGTTGACTTAGCAATCTCAGTAAGATTTGTAAACAAATCAAGATGTTCTGTCAAGATACGTGCTGAAAGCCCTAAAGCATCTTCTGGAATAATTGTTCCATTTGTCAAGATTTCAAGGGTTAATTTGTCAAATCCATCATTGCTACCTACACGAGCAGGTTCCACTTGATAGTTGACTTTTGTAACTGGTGTATAAATAGAATCTACAGCAAGTGTTCCAACTGGTGCATTATCTTTTTTATTTTCATCAGCAGGTACATATCCACGACCACTGTTAACAGTCATAGTCGCTTTTAGCGAAGAACCTTCACCGATTGTAAAGAGATAATGATCTGGATCTACAATTTCAATATCGCTATCTGTTAAAATGTCACCAGCTGTTACTTCAGCAGGACCTTCAACATCTAGTTCGATGATTTTTTCGTCTTCAACGTACGATTTCACTGCAATTCCTTTAATGTTCAGAATGATTTGCATCACGTCTTCACGAACACCTGGAACTGTGTCAAACTCATGTAACACACCATCAATGTTGATAGATGTCACAGCTGCTCCTGGTAGAGAAGCTAGAAGTACACGACGAAGAGAGTTACCAAGAGTTGTACCGTAGCCACGTTCAAGTGGTTCGATTACAAACTTGCCATAATCTTTATTTTCATCAATTTTTGTTATATTTGGTTTTTCAAACTCGATCATTTAGTTACTCCCTCTTAAACGAAAAGCAGTGTAATGCGATGATTATACACGGCGACGTTTTGGAGGACGAGCACCATTGTGTGGCACTGGAGTCACATCACGAATTGCTGTTACTTCAAGACCAGCGGCAGCAAGCGCACGAATAGCTGACTCACGACCAGAACCTGGACCTTTTACAGTAACTTCAACTGATTTAAGACCGTGTTCTTGTGCAGATTTAGCAGCAGCTTCAGAAGCCATTTGAGCAGCGAATGGTGTAGATTTACGAGAACCTTTGAAACCAAGAGCACCAGCTGATGACCAAGCAATTGCATTACCATGCACATCAGTAATCATAACAATAGTGTTATTAAATGTAGCGTGAATATGAGCAATACCAGATTCGATATTCTTTTTCACACGACGTTTACGTGTTGGTTTAGCCAAGACTTTTACCTCCTATATTATTTTTTCTTACCAGCGATCGCAACAGCTTTACCTTTACGAGTGCGAGCGTTGTTTTTAGTGTTTTGTCCACGGACAGGAAGTCCACGACGGTGACGGATACCACGGTATGAACCGATTTCCATCAAACGTTTGATGTTCAAGTTTACTTCACGACGAAGGTCACCTTCAACTTTGATTGCATCCACTTCACGACGGATAGCATCTTCTTGATCTGATGTAAGATCACGTACACGAACATCTTCTGAGATTCCAGCAGCAGCCAAAATTTTCTTAGATGTTGCAAGTCCGATACCATAAACATAAGTCAATGAGATTACTACGCGTTTGTCATTTGGAATGTCAACTCCAGCAATACGAGCCATGTTTTCTCCTTTCTATCTTATCCTTGACGTTGTTTGTGTTTTGGATTTGCTGGGCAAATTACCATAACACGACCATTACGACGAATAACTTTACAGTATTCGCAAATTGGTTTGACCGATGGTCTTACTTTCATTTCTTATCCCTCCAAGTTTTTCGATTATTTAAAGCGGTAAGTGATACGTCCACGTGTCAAGTCATATGGACTCATTTCGACAGTAACACGATCTCCCGCTAAAATACGAATATAGTTTTTACGAATTTTACCAGAAACTGTTGCTAAAATCTGATGTCCATTTTCAAGTTCAACCGTAAACATTGCATTCGGCATTGTATCAACTACTTTGCCTTCAACTTCAATCACATCGTCTTTTGCCACGCAAAAGCACCTCCATAAATTTCGATTCGATGCCTCTAGACACAGAGACAACAATTATAAGTCAGACTATCTCAGTATAACATTTGTAGCGGATTTTTGCAAGTGTGAAAAACGCTTTATTTCAAATTTGTCAATACTTTTTCGATATCTGAGAAGACATCATTGATATCTTGATTACCTTCGATGTCATGAACCAAACCTTTGGCACGGTAGTGAGCAATGATTGGTTCCCCTTGAGCAATATTCACATCTAAACGACGTTTTACTGTCTCGGGCTTATCATCTTCACGTTGGTAGTAATCTTCTTCTTTATAGTCAACTGGTGGGTTAAAGACCTTGTGGAAAGTTTCTCCAGTTACGCGGTGGATGATACGACCACTCAAACGTTCCAAGAGGCTGTCTGGATTCACTTCGATGTTGATAACACCTTCTAGTTCGATGCCAAGTTCAGCCAATGTTTTATCCAAGGCATGAGCTTGTTCGATTGTACGTGGGTAACCATCCAACAAGAATCCTGTTTCTTTAATATCATCTTGTGAAAGACGTTCTTTTACGATTCCATTTGTAACTTCGTCAGGAACCAATTCACCCTTGTCAATGTATGACTTAGCAAGAACACCCATTTCAGTTTGATTTGCCATTGCAGCGCGGAACATATCACCTGTTGAGATATGTGCAACATGGAATTGTTCTACGATTTTTGCTGCTTGAGTTCCCTTACCTGCACCAGGTAAGCCCATAATCAAAAGATTCATGATTTGATCTCCTTATTTTATTTTTAAATAGAAGCAAAAAGTCTTTTCACCCCTATTTAAAAACAAAATAGAAGAGGGGAGACCAAACTCTCACAAATGTCAGAGTTTAAACCTCCACTCCCTCAGCATTTACCAATTCAGTAAATACTCTTATTCTGTTCTGTCCATGAAACCAACATACTTACGTTTCAATAGGTAACCTTCCAATTGTTTGATTCCTTCAATACCTGTAGAGATAATGATCAAAAGACTAGTTCCTCCAAAAGCAACTGCTTCTGAAAGTCCGAAAACATCCTTTGCTACAATCGGTAAAATAGAAATCACACCAAGGAAGAGGGAACCAACAGTTGCAAGACGACGAAGAAGTTTAGACATATATTCTTCTGTACCTTTACCAGGACGAACTCCATGGATATAGGCACCGCTCTTTTGTAGGTTCTCTGCCGCTTTTTCAGGATTAATCTGCACAAACGTATAGAAGAATGTAAAGAGAATAATCAACAAAGCATACATGGCAATACCAGTTGGTGAAGTTGTTGCCAACATTTCTTGTGCCGTTCTTACCCAAGCCCAATCATGACCTGTAGCGCTCAAAAACTGAAGAATAGCCGCTGGCGCTGCAGTAATCGAACTTGCAAAGATAACAGGGATAACTCCAGCAGGGTTTACCTTCAAAGGAAGGTAAGAGCTAGATGGAGCACCTTGTGCAACCTTAGTATATTGGATTGGAATTTTGTATTCTGCTTGTTGAACATAGGTTGTAAAGTAAATGATCAACAAAACAGTAATAATCAAAATGATTACAAAAATAATAGATGAGTTGATACGGTCACTTGGGACGTTCACAAAGTAGTCCACATAGATGCCCTGAATCATCTCTGGAATTGAGGCAACAATCCCAGCAAAGATAATCATAGAAACACCATTTCCGTATCCCTTATCTGTAATTTGCTCTCCCAACCACGTCACAATCATGCTACCAGCTGTTAAGATGATACCAATCATGATAAAGACTTGTGGAGTAAGAGCTGTTTTCAACAATTGAGCTCCAGCCAAAGTATTAAAACCAGCTGTAATCCCGATAGATTGCACAAAAGCGAGAACTAGAGCAATATAACGAGTAGCTTGATTCAATTTTCTTCGACCTACTTCCCCTTGTTTACCCCACTCTACAAATTTGGGTAAAATATCCATTTGCAAGAGTTGGACAACGATAGAGGCCGTAATGTAGGGACTAACACCAAGAGCAAAAACTGAGAAGTTTTTCATGGCATTCCCTGAGACCAAGCTCAACATGTTTAAGAAGGATAATCCACTTAAAGCATTCAAGCTATTGGCATTCACACCAGGAACTGTAATGCTAGTTCCGATACGAAAGACCAAAACGATAAAAATTGTAAATAAAATTTTTGATCGAACCTGCTTGACTTTAAGAGCTTCTCTTAATAATTTAAAAAACATAGGTCACCTCTCTTAGATGACTTCTACTGAACCACCTTTAGCAGTGATAGCTTCTTCAGCTGATTTAGAGAATTTAGCTGCTTTTACAGTCAATTTCTTAGTCAACTCACCGTTACCAAGAATTTTAATACCTGATTTTTCAGCTTTAACAATTCCTGCTTCGATAAGAACAACTGGAGTTACTTCAGCACCATCTTCAAAGACGTTCAATTGGTCAAGGTTCACAATTGCGTATTCTTTAGCGTTGATGTTAGTGAATCCACGTTTTGGAAGACGACGGAACAATGGAGTTTGTCCACCTTCAAAACCAAGGCGAACTCCGCCACCGCTACGAGCTTTTTGACCTTTTTGACCACGACCAGATGTTTTACCGTTACCTGATGAAGTACCACGACCAACGCGGTTACGTACTTTACGAGAACCTTCTGCAGGTTTCAATTCATGAAGTTTCATTTTTATTTTCTCCTCTTTTGTAAAATGCTAGCGCCGATAAGGGAGAAAAGGTTGTCTCCCCCATCAACTCGCCTATACGACGTCATCATAGATGACTATATCTAGTTTTAGGGGATGGTATAGTGCACATCCCCTAAAAATTCATTAGTTTACTTCTTCAACTGTTACCAAGTGAGATACTGCTGTGATCATACCACGGATAGCAGCGTTATCTTCTTTAATAACAGAGCTGTTCAATTTGCCAAGTCCAAGTGCTACAACAGTTTTACGTTGTGATGGAATGCGTCCGATTGGAGACTTAGTCAAAGTAATTTTAATTTGAGCCATTTTATCCCCTTTCTTATGCCAAATCAGAAACTGAAATACCACGAAGGGCAGCAACTTCTTCAGCGCGTTTCAATTGTTTCAAACCTTCAACAGTTGCACGAACAATGTTGATTGGAGTGTTAGAACCAAGTGATTTAGATGTAATATCTGCCACACCTGCCAATTCCACAACGGCACGAACTGCACCACCAGCGGCAACTCCAGAACCTTCTACAGCAGGTTTCAACAATACTTTAGCTCCACCGAATTCTGAAAGAACTTCGTGTGGGATTGTTGTTCCAACCATAGGAACTTCGATCAAGTTTTTCTTAGCATCATCTACTGCTTTACGGATTGCTTCTGGAACTTCTTGAGCTTTACCAGTACCAAATCCTACGCGACCGTTGTGGTCACCAACAACAACAAGAGCTGCGAAACGAAGACGACGTCCACCTTTAACAACTTTTGTAACACGGTTGACAGCAACTACGCGTTCTTCTAATTCAACTGCATTGTCTTTAAATGCCATTTTCTAGTGTCCTCCTATTAGAATTTCAATCCGTTTTCACGAGCTGCATCAGCCAAAGCTTTCACACGTCCGTGATATAGATATCCACCGCGGTCGAACACCACTTCTGAAATACCTTTAGCGTTTGCACGTTCTGCAACGAGTTTACCGACAGCAACGGCTTGTTCAGTTTTAGTTCCTTTTGAAACTTCTTTGTCAAGAGTTGAAGCACTTGCGAGCGTTACACCCGCTACGTCATCAATCACTTGAGCGTAGATGCCTGTATTAGAACGGAATACGTTCAAACGTGGGCGATCAGCAGTTCCAGAGAGTTTTCCGCGAACGCGACGGTGGCGTTTTTGGCGGAGTTTGTTTTTATCTGGTTTTGAAATCACAGTTTTCACCTCTTTAGTTTTAAATCGTGTGCTATGCACAAAGTTGGAAAATAGGTTGGTGGTTGATGATCAACCACTCAACATTATTTACCTGTTTTACCTTCTTTACGGCGAACGAATTCACCAACGTAACGGATACCTTTACCTTTATATGGTTCTGGTGAACGAAGGCTACGTACGTAAGCAGCTGTTTGACCAACTACTTCTTTTGAAATTCCGCTAACAACAATTGTTGTTGGGTTTGGAAG
Organism: Streptococcus humanilactis; assembly: GCF_019448275.1. Taxonomy (GTDB): domain Bacteria; phylum Bacillota; class Bacilli; order Lactobacillales; family Streptococcaceae; genus Streptococcus; species Streptococcus humanilactis. The sequence continues at coordinate 109,484 of NZ_JAHXBZ010000003.1, forward strand.
TTCAAAAGTAATTCCTTCTGGAGCTTCAACTTCGTCTGGATGAGATTTACCAACAGCCAAAACAAGTTTAGATCCTTGAAGTTGTGCACGGTAACCAACCCCGCGCATTTCAAGTTCTTTCTTGAATCCTTCTGATACACCAACAACCATGTTGTTCAAAAGGGCACGAGTAGTTCCGTGGATAGTTTTCATTTCTTTTGAATCGTTTGGACGGTGAAGAGTTACTTCAGAACCTTCCACACGGATTTCAATATCTTTTGAGAACTCACGAGTAAGTTCTCCTTTAGGTCCTTTTACAGTTACAACGTTGTCATTGTTAGTGATTTCAACACCAGCAGGCAACACGATAACTTTATTACCAATACGTGACATGTTTATTTTCTCCTGTTAAATTGTCAGGCCAGAACGGCCAGTTTTCACGGGGGTCAGATACTTATTTAGTTCAAGAGCTGAACTGAACACGCTCTAACGAGCTTTGTATCTTGATTTGAGTTCGAGCTAAGAATTTGGTGAAAAAGATAAGTTTGTCTTGGAGCATCGCTCCTGCTACAAACTTCCTATTTTCACTGCATTCTTTTAACGCTCTCACATCATCAATTACCAAACGTAAGCGATAACTTCACCACCAACATTCTTTTGGCGTGCTTCTTTATCAGTAAGCAAACCTTCAGAAGTTGAAAGGATAGCAATTCCAAGTCCGTTAAGAACTTTTGGAAGGTCTTCACGTTTTTTGTAGACACGAAGTCCTGGTTTAGAAACACGTTTCAAGTTAGTGATAACTTTTTCACCGTTTGGTCCGTATTTAAGGAATACACGGATGATGCCTTGTTTGTCATCTTCGATGATTTCAACGTTTTTTACAAAACCTTCGCGTTTAAGGATTTCAGCAATCCCTTTTTTGATGTTTGATGCAGGTACTTCAAGTACTTCGTGTTTAGCTTGGTTAGCGTTACGAATACGAGTTAGGAAGTCTGCGATTGGGTCAGTCATAACCATTTTGTTTTTCTCCTCTTACTAGTAGTTTGCAAGTTGCACTTGCTAGTTAATGATTGAGCTAGGCTCAGAATATGTTTCTAGGTTTCAATTCCTAAGTGAGTCTAGGCATCTGCTTGCAGGCATAACTTGAGTTAGGCAAAAGCAGATAACGACGAATCACGACGGGATTGAAAGTTAGAATTACCAAGATGCTTTGGTAACGCCTGGGATTTGTCCTTTGTAAGCTAATTCACGGAAGCAAACACGGCAAAGTTTAAATTTGCGGTAAACTGAATGTGGACGGCCACATTTTTCACAACGAGTATAAGCTTGAGTAGAGAACTTCGCTGGACGTTTGTTCTTAGCAATCATTGATTTTTTAGCCATTAGATTTACCTCCTATATTATTTTGCAAAAGGCATTCCAAGGCCTGTAAGCAATGCACGTGACTCTTCGTCAGTGTTAGCAGTTGTTACGATAACGATGTCAAGACCACGAGTTTTGTCAACGTCATCAAAGTTGATTTCTGGGAAGATCAATTGTTCTTTCACACCAAGTGTGTAGTTTCCGCGTCCATCAAATGATTTTGTTGGAACACCGTGGAAGTCACGTACACGTGGAAGTGAAATCGAAACCAATTTATCCAAGAATTCGTACATACGTTCACCACGAAGGGTAACTTTTGCACCGATCGCAACACCTTCACGAAGACGGAAGCCGGCGATTGATTTTTTAGCTTTAGTGATAAGTGGTTTTTGACCTGAAATAAGTGCCAATTCTTCAGCAGCTTTTTCAAGGCTTTTCGCGTTTGATACAGCTTCACCAACACCCATGTTCAAAACGATCTTATCTACTTTAGGCACAGCCATCACTGATGAGTAGTTGAATTGTTCTGTCAAAGCAGGAACTACTTCATTAAGATATTTTTCTTTTAAACGATTTGCCATTATACTTCTCCTTTCCTTCGTGATTAATCAAGCACTTCGCCTGATTTTTTGTTGTAGCGAACTTTTTTACCGTCTACAAATTTGTAACCAACACGACCAGCTACACCATTTTTGTCCAATACTTGAACGTTTGATACGTGGATAGCTGCTTCTTTCTCGATGATACCACCTTGAGGAAGCTCGTTAGTTGGACGTTGGTGTTTCTTAACGATGTTAACACCTTCAACGATAACTTTGTTTACTTTTGGAAGGGCAGTAAGGACAACAGCTTCTGTTCCCTTATCTTTACCAGCGATTACGCGAACTTTGTCGCCTTTTTTTACAAACATTAGGTTTCTCCTTGATTTTTCTTACGCCCATAAGGGCACCCTGGAGGTAAATCCAGGGGACTAGTTTGTTTCTAAAAATTAAAGTACTTCTGGAGCAAGTGACACGATCTTCATGAAGCCACCTTCACGCAATTCACGTGCAACTGGGCCAAAGATACGTGTTCCGCGAGGAGTTTTGTCTTCACGGATGATAACTGCTGCGTTTTCGTCAAATTTGATGTATGAACCATCAGCACGACGAGCACCTGATTTAGTACGAACGATAACTGCTTTAACAACGTCACCTTTTTTAACCGCACCACCAGGAGTAGCTTGTTTTACAGATGCCACAATAACATCACCGATGTTTGCAAATTTACGTCCTGAACCACCAAGAACTTTGATAGTCAAGATTTCGCGAGCACCGCTGTTGTCTGCGACTTTCAAACGAGTTTCTGTTTGAATCATTTCAGTTTTCTCCTTTCAGGTTTGATTAGATGATGACCGCTTCTTCAACAACTTCTACAAGACGGAAACGTTTTGTAGCTGAAAGCGGGCGAGTTTCCATGATACGAACGATATCACCTTCTTTGGCAACATTGTTTTCATCATGAGCTTTGTATTTTTTAGAGTAGTTAATACGTTTACCATAGACTGGGTGGTTACGTTTTGTTTCAACTACAACTGTGATTGTCTTGTCCATTTTGTCAGATACAACACGTCCAACAAGAACTTTACGATTATTGCGTTCCATTGAAATTTCTCCTTCCCTAGTCTATTATTTCGCTTCAGATTGAACTGTTTTGATACGAGCGATTTGTTTTTTAACTTCTTTCAAGCGAGCTGTTTGTTCCAATTGACCAGTAGCAGCTTGGAAACGAAGTTCAAACAATTCTTTTTTCAATTCGTTTTCGCGCTTCGCGAGTTCTTCTTGAGAAAGACCACGAAGTTCTTTAACAAATTCTTTTACTTCATTAAGTTTCATGCCTTCTCCTTATTCTGCTTCACGTTTTACGAATTTACATTTAACTGGCAATTTGTGGCTAGCAAGACGAAGCGCTTCGCGAGCGATCTCTTCAGATACACCAGCGATTTCGAACATCACTTTACCACGTTTAACTGGTGCTACCCAACCTTCAGGTGCCCCTTTACCAGATCCCATACGCACACCGATAGCTTTAGCAGTGTATGATTTGTGTGGGAAGATTTTAATCCAAACTTTACCACCACGTTTCATGTAACGAGTCATGGCGATACGAGCAGCTTCGATTTGGCGGTTAGTGATCCAGTGGCTAGTTGTAGCTTGAAGACCGTATTCACCGAATGCTACTTCTTTTCCACCTTTTGCTTCACCGCGCATTTTTCCACGGAATTCACGACGGTGTTTAACACGTTTAGGTACTAACATTGGTTATTTACCTCCTTTAGTGTTTTTGCGAGCTGGAAGAACTTCACCACGGTAGATCCATACTTTAACACCAAGTTTACCGTATGTAGTATCTGCTTCTTCCCAAGCGTAATCGATATCTGCACGAAGTGTGTGAAGTGGAACAGTTCCTTCAGAGTATCCTTCAGCACGGGCGATATCTGCACCGTTCAAACGACCTGATACTTGAGTTTTGATTCCTTTAGCTCCAGCACGCATTGCACGTTGGATTGCTTGTTTTTGTGCACGACGGAAAGCAACACGTTGCTCCAATTGACGAGCAATTCCTTCACCTACAAGGTGAGCATCCAAATCAGGTTGTTTGATTTCGATGATGTTGATGTGTACTTGTTTTCCAGTCAATTTGTTAAGTTTTGCACGGAGTGCATCAACGTTAGCACCACCTTTACCGATAACCATACCTGGTTTAGCAGTGTGAAGTGAAACGTTAACTTTGTTTACTGCGCGTTCGATTTCGATAGTTGAAACTGCTGCGTCAGCAAGTTCTTTTTGAACGAATTTACGGATTGCAAGATCTTCATGAAGGTAATCCGCGTATTCTTTTTCAGCATACCATTTGGCATCCCAATCACGGATGATGCCGACACGCATACCAATTGGATGTACTTTTTGACCCACGATTTTACCTCCTTATTTTTCTGCAACAGCTACAGTGATGTGAGCTGTACGTTTGTTGATTGGTGAAGCTGAACCTTTCGCACGTGGACGGAAACGTTTCATAGTTGGTCCTTCGTTTGCGAATGCTTCAGATACTACCAAGTTAGCTTTATCCAAACCAAAGTTGTTTTCAGCGTTAGCTACAGCTGAGTTCAAAACTTTCAAGATGATTTCAGCAGCTTTGTTTGGAGTGAATGTCAAGATTGCGATTGCATCGGCTACGCTTTTACCACGGATGTTATCAAGAACAAGACGTGATTTACGAGGTGAAACACGTACTGTACGAGCCATTGCTTTAGCTGAAGTAATTTCTGCCATTTATGTTCTCCTTATTTTCTACGTGTTTTCTTGTCGTCTGCAGCGTGACCTTTGTAAGTACGAGTTGGTGCAAATTCACCAAGTTTGTGACCTACCATGTCTTCTTGGATGTAAACAGGTACGTGTTTACGTCCGTCATAAACTGCAATAGTGTAACCAATGAAACTTGGGAAGATCGTTGAACGACGTGACCAAGTTTTAATAACTTTTTTCTTTTCGTCGTTAGCTTGAGCTTCAACTTTTTTCATCAAATGCTCATCGACGAAAGGTCCTTTTTTAAGACTGCGTCCCATTTTTATATTTTCTCCTTTAAATGTTGTACCACAGCGGCTTGCGCTCCTATGGAGCGCTACCGAGCTGGCGGATTTACTAGTTGCTTAAGCGACTAGTTTAATATTATTTCTCGTTGCGACGACGAACGATAAGTTTGTCAGATTTCGCTTTCTTGTTACGAGTTTTAAGACCAAGAGCAGGTTTGCCCCATGGAGTAGATGGTGCTTTACGACCAACTGGTGCTTTACCTTCACCACCACCGTGTGGGTGATCGTTAGGGTTCATTACAGAACCACGAACTGTTGGGCGGATACCTTTCCAACGGCTACGTCCTGCTTTACCAAGGTTTACAAGTCCATGTTGTTCGTTTCCGACAACACCAACTGTAGCACGGCAAGTTCCAAGAATCATACGAACTTCACCTGATTGAAGACGAACAAGAACGTATTTACCTTCTTGACCCAATACTTGAGCAGAAGCTCCAGCAGCACGTACCAATTCACCACCACGACCTGGTTTCAACTCAATGTTGTGGATCAAAGTACCAACTGGGATGTTAGCAAGTGGAAGAGCGTTTCCGACTTTGATATCTGCTTCTGGACCTGAAACGATACGTTGACCTACTTCAAGACCTTTTGGAGCGATGATGTATGCTTTCACACCGTCAGTGTAGTGTACAAGAGCGATGTTTGCAGAACGGTTTGGATCGTACTCGATTGTTTTAACAACTGCTTCAACGTTGTCTTTGTTACGTTTGAAGTCAACCAAACGGTAGAAACGTTTGTGTCCACCACCTTGGTGACGAACTGTGATACGACCGTTGTTGTTACGACCAGCCTTGCTCTTCAATGCAACAAGCAATGATTTTTCAGGAGTGCTTGTTGTGATTTCAGCGAAATCCAAAGAAGTCATATTACGGCGACCGTTTGTTGTTGGTTTATAAACACGAATTCCCACGATATTTCCTCCTTAGATTATTCAGCTTCAGCAGCAAACAACTCGATTGATTTAGAATCAGCTGTAAGTGTGATGATAGCTTTTTTAGTTTTGTTAGTAAAACCAGTGTAACGTCCAACACGTTTAGCTTTTGGTTTTACGTTGATTGTGTTAACATTTGCAACTTTAACACCTTCGAAAGCAGCTTCAACAGCTTGCTTGATCAAAAGTTTGTGTGCACGAGTGTCAACTTCAAATACATATTTTCCTGCTTCAAGTTGAGCCATTGAGCTTTCAGTGATGACAGGTTTTTTGATAACATCATACAAATTCATTATGCAAGAACCTCCTCGATTTTAGAGATAGCTGCTTGAGTAACAAGAAGTTTGTCACTATTTGCGATGTCAAGAACACTTGCAGTTGTAGCAGTCGCAACTTTCACATTTGGAAGGTTACGAGCTGAGAGAGCTGCGAATTCGTTTCCTTCTTCAAGAATAACAAGGACTTTAGAATCGATGCTCAAAGCTGCAAGAACTTTTGCAAATTCAGCAGTTTTTGGAGCTGTAAATTCAAGAGAATCAACGGCTACAAATTTATTTTCAGCAACTTTTTCTGAGTAAACAGATTTAAGCGCAAGGCGACGAACTTTTTGAGGAAGTTTGTACGCATAGCTACGTGGAGTTGGTCCGAAGACGATTCCACCACCACGCCATTGTGGAGAGCGGATAGAACCTTGACGAGCACGTCCAGTTCCTTTTTGACGCCATGGTTTGCGTCCGCCACCTGAAACAGCTGAGCGGTTTTTAACTGCGTGAGTTCCTTGACGAAGGCTAGCACGTTGGCTGATGATCACATCAAACACAACAGATTGGTTTGGTTCGATACCAAAGATTGCATCGTTAAGAACAACTTCGCCAGCTTGTTTACCAGTTTGGTCGAATAATGTTACATTTGCCATTTTGACTGTATTCCCCTTTCCTTATTATTTACCAGCTTTAACTGCTGACTTGATAGTGATAAGAGATTTCTTAGCACCTGGTACGTTACCTTTGATAAGGATAACGTTCTTTTCTGGAACAACTTGTACAACTTCAAGGTTTTGAATTGTTACGCGATCACCACCCATACGTCCTGCAAGGTTTTTACCTTTGAATACGCGGTTAGGTGCAACAGGTCCCATAGAACCTGGACGACGGTGGTAACGAGAACCGTGAGCCATTGGTCCACGTGATTGTCCGTGGCGTTTGATAACACCTTGGAAACCTTTACCTTTAGAAGTACCAGTTACGTCAACAACGTCTCCAGCTGCGAATGTTTCAACTGTGATTTCAGCACCAACTTCCAAGCCTTCAACGTTTTTGAATTCACGAATGAAGCGCTTAGGAGCCGTGTTAGCTTTCGCTACATGTCCTTTAGCAGGTTTGTTGCTCAATACTTCGCGTTTGTCATCGAAACCAACTTGGATAGCGTTGTATCCGTCTGTTTCAACAGTTTTAACTTGAAGAACAACGTTTGGAGTTGCTTCAATAACTGTTACAGGGATCAATTCGCCAGCTTCAGTGAAGATTTGAGTCATTCCCACTTTTTTCCCTAAGATTCCTTTTGTCATGAGAAAATAGTTCCTTTTCTATATTTTTTATTCAAAAAGTTTTTAACGAGCGTTTTTTATGCTCAAGGTATCAAGCTTTAGATTAAAGTTTGATTTCTACGTTTACACCACTTGGAAGATCCAATTTCATCAACGCATCAACTGTTTTTTGAGTTGGATTAACGATATCGATCAAACGTTTGTGTGTACGCATTTCGAATTGTTCGCGAGAGTCTTTGTATTTGTGAGTCGCACGAATGATTGTGTAGAGGCTACGTTCAGTTGGAAGTGGGATTGGACCCGCAACTTGTGCACCTGTACGAGTAGCTGATTCTACGATTTTTGCAGCCGCTGTGTCAAGCGTACGGTGTTCGTAAGCTTTCAAACGGATACGGATTTTTTTGTTTGCCATCTTTTTCTCCTTTTCGTCTATTTAAGATAATAGGCTAGCTCCACAAGAAAACCGACGCGAGTTGCGTGGCAATGCAACCGAGCGTGTCGCAACCTCTTGCATCAAAGCTAAGGCTGTAATTTACAGCACCATAATAGAATAACACAAAGCCCCTGCGATTGCAAGGAATTTGTTGCTGTTTTTTTAAAATTTTTAACATGAAAATGTTTTCTTTTTTGACAGGTCATTTATTTAAGTATTTTATGGAAGAAAGTTACTCTCTCTTCACCTGTTCATAGCTTTCTTTTCCATCATTGAGTTTGTCCCAAATCACTACTTGCCCACTTTTGAGAGATTTTTGCACATCGATAATTCGTTGATTGGAAGAACCTCGAAACTGGAGCATGAGATTTCTCTTAGTTCGGTCATATCTTCCATCGACCAGAATGTCAATCAGTGATAAGAGTTCCAATTTATCTGGGGTCTCCAGCATCATTTCTTCCCATGTATAGCCCGTCCAGGACCAGATATCCTTATCTGGCAATTCCTTCCGGATACGTTTAACAAGTGGCAAGAGAATACCCGTATTGAGAAATGGCTCCCCTCCCAGCAAGGTCAAGCCTTGAACATAGGGTTGAGCAAGATCTGCCATGATCTGCTCTTCTAATTCTGCTGTATAGGGAATGCCAGCATTGAAGGACCAGGTCGCTACATTATAACACCCCTCGCAGTGAAACATGCAACCTGCTATATAGAGAGAGTTACGCACACCCTCTCCATCCACAAAGTTAAAGGCCTTGTAATCAATAATACGGCCTTGACTGAGCTCTTCGCTTTTCCACTCTTGTGGTTTTGGATTATTCATTCGCTACCTCTATCCAATAACGCTCAACTCCATTACGAACATCTTCAAGAATTCCTCCATTTACTAGAATGACTGCTCTGCTAGCAGGATTATTCACGCTACAGGTCACAAGAGCTTTCTTGATGTTCTTTTCCTTAGCAACTTGCAAACCCTGACGGAGAGTTTCTTTGGCATAACCTTTACCTCTTTCTGATGGACGAATGGAGTAGCCAATGTGGCCAGCATAATTCAGTAAACCCTCATTCAGTCTCAATCGCAGATTCAAAAAACCTAGAGCACGACCTACATCATCAAATGATACAAATTGAATAGAAGGAACACGATTTTCAGGCAAGTTTATTCCCATCTCTTTTTGCATATTTGTTTCCAACCATTCTTCATACACAAAGTTCTCTGTATCCCAGAAACCACCGTCGTGAGGCGACTGATATTTTTCAAACTCTACCATCATCTCTAAAACCGTTTCTTTATCTGCTAATCTTGGTCTGCGTAATTCCATCCTTACCTCCCACTAAGAGAAAAGCGAGAGCTTGCTCTCACTTTTATTTTTTCTTGTTCTTGTTTAAAAATTGTTCTCTGAGGCTGAGCAAACGTTCTTTCTTACCAGCTCCACCTTTAGAGTGTTTCTCATGATAACGGGTCACTTGTGCACGCCCCTTATCGTCTAATTGATATTTTCCCATTTCAGTTCTTTCTAATTTGTTACTTGATGGCCAGCTATTTTAATCGTTGAGCCATTCATGTGTTTGACACGCGCAGCGATTTCCTTGTGACGCCCATTAACCATCGGACGCGCTTGAGGATTGCCTAGGTAGCCACAAGTTCGTTTGACCACATCTACTGTTTTAGGGTCGCTATTGCCACAGTTTGGACAAGCAAATCCTCTCTCAGTTGGTTCAAAATCCCCCTCAAAATTACACTTGTAGCAACGGTCTATGGGAGTATTGGTCCCAAGATAGCCCACACGGTCATAAGCATAATCCCAGACAGCTTCCAAGGCTTTAGGATTTTGCTGAAGGACTGGATACTCACAATAATGGATGAAACCACCTGACGCACCTGCTTCTGGATAGACTTTCTCAAAGTCCAATTTTTCAAACGGTGTTGGATTTTTACGAACATCGTAGTGGAAAGAATTGGTGTAGTATTCCTTATCTGTAATATCAGGAATAGAACCAAACTTCTCTGTATCTAGTCGGCAGAAACGGTCTGTCAAACTTTCAGATGGTGTTGAGTAGATAGAGAAATGGTAGCCATATTGGTCAGACCACTCTTCTACACGGCGTTTCATATCGCGAATGATATCCAGCGTGAATTCCTTAGCATTTGGATTACTTTCCCAGCTGTTACCAAAGAAAACTGTCGCTACTTCATACAAGCCGATATAGCCCAGCGAAACCGTTGCACGACGATTCTTAAAGAGCTGGTCAACACTTTCTTCTTTACCTAGACGATGGCCAAAAGCACCGTACTGATAAAGGATAGGAGCATTGGCTGGTGTCGCCTCTTTCGTGCGTTCGACACGATAAACAAGAGCATCTTCAGCGATGTTCATACGTTCGTTGAAGATTTCCCAGAACTTATTCATGTCGCCCTCAGACTCGAGAGCAATACGAGGCAGGTTAACCGTCACAACACCCAGATTCATGCGACCTGAATTAACCTCGACACCATTCTCATCCTTCCATCCTTGGAGGAACGAACGGCAGCCCATAGGAACTTTGAAAGAACCTGTCAACTCAACAATCTTATCATAGGACAAAACATCTGGGTACATCCGTTTTGTTGCACACTCTAGAGCCAACTGCTTGATGTCGTAGTTGGGTGTCCCTTCCTCTAAGTTAAGACCTCTTTTAAGCGTAAAGATGAGCTTAGGGAAGATGGCTGTGCGGTGTTCCGAACCAAGCCCATTGATACGAATGTTTAAAATTGCCTTTTGAATTTCACGCTCAAAACGATTGGTTCCCAGACCAAAACCTAGTGAAGTAAAAGGTGTTTGCCCATTTGAAGTGAAGAGGGTATTGATTTCATACTCAAGAGATTGCATGGCATCATAGATATCTTTTTGAGTTTTCTTCCAAGCGTAATCTTCCCGTTTTTCAGGCAAAACCCATTCTTCTGCATCTTTGAGATGTTTTTGGTAATTCTTCTCTGCATAAGGCGCCAAGACCTCATCGATACGGTCAGCTGAACAGCCTCCATACTGGCTAGAAGCAACATTGGCAATGATTTGGGAAATCTGAGCTGTTGCAGTCTGGATAGACTTAGGACTTTCCACCTCCGCATTTCCAATCTTAAAACCATTTTCCAACATCCCCTTGAAATCAATCAAACAGCAGTTGGTCATAGGTGTGTAGGGGCTATAATCCAAATCATGATAGTGGATATCCCCCTTTTGGTGGGCATTGGCTACGTGCTTAGGAAGCATTTGCAGTCCGATTGATTTCCCAACAATGCCTGCTGTCAAATCACGCTGGGTATTAAAGACATCACTGTCTTTATTAGCATTTTCATTTACAACTGCTTGGTCTTTGTTGAGAAGTTTATGGATACTAAAGTTAATATCTGTCGCTTTTGAGCGCTCAAAATCCCTTTGTGTTCGATAAGTGATATACTCTTCAGCCAGCGCATATTCTTTAGCTTCAAGCAGTTCATGTTCTACGATATTTTGGATTTCGTAAATCTTAACTCCCTTTGGAAAGCGACTATGAATTTCTGTGACAATTCGCTCGGTCAGAGTATTTAGGCGCTTTTCAACCAAGGGTGTCACATCCATAACCTTGTCAGCTGCCTTGTGGAGAGCCTTGTCAATCTTGTCTACATCAAATACAACACGTCTCCCATCTCGTTTCTCGACGAAGAGAGTTGGCAAAATTGTAATTTTTTCTTCTAGTGCAATCATATGCATGCTCTTTTCTAAAATGTTCTTTCTAAAAAGTATTATACCACTCTAAAAAGAAAAATCAATATCTTGTGGTAAAAATCCTAAAATTTTTAAAAATGCACAAGATATTGATTTTGTTATTTGATTTTATAGACTTTGAATTCTGAGTAATCTGTCTTTACTGGTTGGTAATTTTCTTTCAAAATTGTTTCTACTTCAGACCAGACTGATACCTTATCATTCACCACAATCACCTTGGGTTGTTTTTCTTTCAAGTCATTGAGTAGCTTATTCCGATTTTCCTCAGTTGCTGTATAGTGCATCGGGGACAAAATAGCCGATGGCGACAAGCGCTCACTCTTACGATAAAGAGTTGTAGTATCATCCCATGCATAGATAGAATCTTCCGTACTTGTCTCCTCTTTCACCAAATCAGCAAGACGATCACGTTCTTGATAAGGTACTGGATAAAGGACAAACCTCATCAAAAAAGGAACAGCCAAAAGATATAACAAAGTTAAAATCGGTAGGTAAAGATTTCCTTTAGTATAGCGATGCCAGAGACTAACAGGCTCTTCTCTGCGTCTTCTTCTAACGCTACGACCACTCTGTTGCCCTTTGATATTGGACACTAAAAGCAGAAGAAAGACAGGGAAAATGAGCATCAAACGGGATGCATGTAGGGGATCCTGTGTAAAGAAAATCACTACCAAACCTAAAATCAGGAATAGACTCGCAGGCACTGAGATGACATATAGTTTAGAGGATTTAGATTGAAAGAGACCTAAAAAGACAAAAACCAAAACTCCCATGCCAAGAGCCAATAACCCATAAAACAAAACATTTTCTAACAATGCCGAAACAGAAGTCAAACGAATGGAATGAATTGGATACAAAATTCCACTAATCGCATCCTCAAAACTTCCTGTTGCAACACTATAGTAGGCAGTTGGATAAAAGACCAGTGAAAAACCTAAAGCCACTGCAATAAACTGATAAAATCCATGTGCAAAACGTCTATGCCCAAGGTTAAAGACCAACAAACCTAAACTCACTACAGCAATAAACAGGAGCGATGCCAAGGGAGCAAAGAAAAATCCGCCCGCCAAAGCCAGCCCAATCCGTACAAATCCCTTATCATGGCTTGGATTGCTTAGGTAAGCCGCAACTAAACTAAAGGCCGCGAATAAGAAGGGAAGCGCTAAAAGAGTCGCATATCCTCCACCAAAAGCAAGACCTGTAACCAGCATGTAAAAAATAGTCACCAGTTGTCCAGCTTGGTCTCCTTGCTCTGTCAAGGTGTCCGCCGATTTAAAGAGGAAAAATCCGCCTGCTACCAAGGCTAACCACTCAAAAATGGCAAAGAAAAATCCGCCCTGAGTCACGTAAGTCAGCAAATAATAAAGCAAACCTTGACTTCCATAATAGTCGCTGTAAATCTTCCCTGTCTGATGAAGAGCCCAACCTGCATAAAAATCCTGCACTTCCTGTGCACTCATTAAATCGAGTAATAGCGGTACTCCTAGAGTTATCCCCGTTACAAGTGTACTCCATAGTAAAATTTTCACCAAAGGAAGACGACTTGATTCACGATGATGCGATTCTTGTTCGATTTGGTATTCTAGAGGTTCACGATTCTCCTGATGAACTTCTTCTACTCTACCATACACACTCATATCGTTTCTCCTATTCAATTTATCTGTCTTAGTATATCAAAAAGTCCTAGGATTGTCAGCTTGCGATGGGTGTTTGAGTGATTTTTTGCATAGTTTCACAAAGGTTTCAATTTCCCGAAAGCGGTGTAAATGTGTCTGTTTAAATGTTATGATATAATCCAATTCTTTCTGAGTCAGCATCGTCCCTCCCTATATCTTCTTATTCGTAAAAGACAAGAAAAATAGGACTGGTTTGTGTCCTCAGTCCTAGATTTCTTATAAGATAGGGGCAAATAACTGGGCAATTTCCTTAATCAATTTTTGGTACCAGCTATTTTTTATCGTATGAGCAAAAATTTCTTGCGATACTGAAAAAATCTCCTCAAAATCTTTTTGAATCTCAGTGATTGATTCTGTTTTATATAGCAAGACTGCATTTTCATAGTGGTGAAGCAAACTTCTATAATCTAAGTTAATGGTTCCAACTGCAGCAAAGTCCTTATCCACTAGGATTTGTTTACTGTGGATAAAGCCTGGACTATACTCAAAAATCCTTACTCCTGCTGACAACAAATCCGGATAGGCCCCTCTTGTGATGAGTTGGATTAATTTCTTATCTGGAATGAAAGGAGTCACGATGCGGACATCGACACCCCTCATGGCCGCATTTTTAATACTCTCTGTTAAGTCATAGTCAATAATCAAATAGGGCGTTGTGATATAGACTGAATCAGTGGCCTGATTAATCAAACTTTGATAGACTTTTTTCCCTACCTGGGTACGGAAGATGGGCTTGGGTCCACTACCGTAAGGAATGCAGAGACCTTGGCCAGAACAAGGCTGATTTTCCAAGTGATACTGATCAAAATCGCTGATTTCCCCACGATTGATGTACCAAGTCATCAAAAAGAGACGGGTGAGAGCCTTGACACCAGGGCCATCTAAGCGAATCCCACTGTCCTTCCAGTAGCCAAAGCGTTCTACATGGTTGATGTACTCATCAGCTAAGTTAATACCTCCTGTATAAGCTACCTGACCATCTATGACAAGGATTTTCCGATGGTCCCGATTGTTGTAAGCCACCGTCAAGCGAGGAACCACCTTGTTAAATTTATGGGCTTCAATTCCTCGACTACGAAGTTGAATAGTATAGTCTCCAGGTAAAGTCGCCATACAGCCTATATCATCATAGAGCATCTTGACCTCTACACCCTGAGCTGCCTTTTGCTCTAGTATTTCTAGTATGCTATTCCACATCAAACCTTCTTCGACAATATAATACTCTAGAAAGATAAACTTTTCAGCTTTCTTGAGGTCTTCCAACATATATTGCCACATGCTTTCACCCGAAGAAAAGAATTGTGAGTCTGTTCGATCATAGACATCGGCGTTACTATCCATACTTAACAAAGATTTGATAACTCCGTAAGCCGCCTTATCATCTTCCTTCAATTTCTGGCGGAGAGCTTTACTGTTATCCTCCCGAAAATGCATAGAACCAAGTTTGTCCAACTGTTTGATTTCTTTTTTGGACAATCGCCTTTCACCAAACATCAGATAGAGCAAAGGACCAATAACAGGAACAAAAGTTACCACTAACCACATCACCTTGCTTTCAGGCGCCATGGAACGATTGACAATCGCTACGATAGTCGCCATACTCATAAAGATTAAGAGAATAACCCAAAGAATAGGGGCCATACGCCCTAAATAAAGAAAGAGACCAAAAACAAGACACAGTTCAAGTAGCATAATCGAAAGACTAAAGCCATACTTGGACATCAATAATTGAAATTTTCTATATTTCATATCCCCTCCTTGATAGTTTGAATGATAAAAACAGGTAATTAATACTAGTATAACGCAGGTATTCGGTAGAAGGCAAGTATTTATAATCATTTTTCTGAGCAAAAGCAAAAGAGACCGAAAATTCCAGTCTCCTCCTAGTCTATTTTGATAAAACGATGCAATCAAACGCTTCTCTATCCATATCGTCGATAATCATCTGGTTGCCATTGATTGCATAAATCTTGACATCATCACCAATAATCATGCGTTGATTAGCAGCGTCAAAGCTAACCTGCTTGATTTCTTGTTCCCCGTCAGTTTCTACCTGAGTCCAGGTGCCAGTTGTTTCAGTTACCACTAAAATGATGCGGTCTCCTTCGTCCTGACCAGTATAAGTTCCATCAATATTAGTTGGTTGAGCCTCGGGCGCATTTTGTGAAGAACTTGTCGTTACCTGGTTTGTATTTTCTGTGGAAGATGAAGCAGCAGATTGTGATTGCTGAGTTTGTTGTGTTTGCGGTTGAGCTGCTGGTTGTTGAACCTGTTGAACTCTTTGTGAACAAGCTACTAAGAGACTAAGACTTGCTAGAGAGGTCAATTTATCTGCTCATGCCCCAGTATGTTGCTCCGTACTTCTGAGATAAAATAGAGAGACCCTGTAATGAATAACAAGTCCTTGGTATCGGCTCTTTCTTCAAAACTGCTGATAAATTCTCGGTAAGAGGGAATTACATGGTAACCTGTTACATCTGTCTCATCCAGAGAACCTTGATAGTCAAAACCAGTCACCTTGAGTTCCACCTGAGGCAAATTCTCAGTCAGATAAGCCAACATCCCTTGATAATCCTTCCGTTTCAAGGCTCCAAATAGGATTCGAGGACGATATCCTTCCTGCTCTTTTTCTTTGACAAACTCCACCAGGCGAGTCAAGGCAGGGAGGTTATGGGCACCGTCCAAGTATATCTGCGGACGAATACGCTCCAAACGCCCAGCCCAATGGGTCTTCTCCAAAGCCTGTCTTACAACCTGCTCATCAACAGCTTCCTTTCTTTCTCCCATAAAAAGAAGAAACGTTTGTAGCGCCAAGGCCGCATTTTCCTGCTGATAAGCTCCTTCTAAACCTATTTTCAACTGTGAAAGGTTACCCAAAGAGCTTGAAAAATCCCCATTCAGCATTGAAAAATCCTGACCTGCCTGGTAAAGGTCAACAGCTAAAGAGGCTGCTTTTTTCTGACAGACAAGTCTAGCTTCTGAAGGCAACTTAGCAATCACTGCCTTTTTACCAGCCTTGAAAATACCAGCTTTCTGCTCTGCAATTGCTGCTATACTGTCACCCAGAGTCTCCTGATGGTCAAGTCCGATGGAGGTGATGACAGCAAGCTCTCCAGTTACCACATTAGTCGTGTCAAGTAAGCCGCCAATTCCCACTTCTAGTAAAACCAAATCCACCTCTTGCTCCCTAAAATAAAGAAAAGCAATCAAGGTCAGCAATTCAAAAAAGGACAACTGGTCATGGGTTTGCAGAAGCGTTTTCTCCATCTCCTTGACCTGCTCAGCCAAACGGATGAAGTCTGCGTCAGCTATTAGTTGCCCATTAATGCAGATTCGGTCATTGATAGAGACGATATGAGGGGAGGTAAAGGTCGCAACTTTTTTGCCATGCCCCATAAATAACTCCCTCATAAAAGCAATGGTAGATCCTTTTCCATTAGTCCCGGTTACATGGATAATAGGATAAGACTTCTCGGGATTCCCCAATAAATCCACCGCTTGTTGCATTCGGCCCAAACCTGATCGAAAATTCAAACCAATCCGACTATGGAGCCATTCTTCTACTTCAAACATATACATCTCCTTGACAAAAGTCTAATCAATTATCTCGCAAAATTCTGTAGATAACAAAAAATGAGGTCAGGATTTTCGTCCCAACCTCTTACCTGGTTAGCTAATAACTAGCTACTATGAATATTAACTTGGGCTAAAAACATCCACTGGATGTGCCAACTCTTCCAATTTCTAGGAGTTGGAGTGATACAGTCTCCCAGACTTACTTACGGTCTTTATTTTTAGCGTAAGGCTAAAAACGTCCCCCGGACTTACCAGTTCTCTCTTATTTAAAGGAACTGGGGTAAAAACATCCACTGGATATGCCTGCGTTTCTATTTTCTAGCGCAGGGCTAAACACGTCCACTGGACGTTCCAACTCTTCCAATTTCTAGGAGTTGGGGTGATACAGTCTCCCAGACTGTATCACTCCTCCATAAAACTATTGAAGACTTCTTCAATCATGTTCCATTCGTCTTCTGAGTCTTCTGGGATTGGTTGCAATTCGCCTTCTGTTCCATCTTCGTTTTCGATGAATGAGTAAGCTTGGATTTCAACTTGTCCGTCTTCGTCTTCTTCTGCGTTAACTGGTACTAGAAGAACATAGTTTTTGCCAAATTCTTCTTTTCCGTCAATCGTCAAAAGGATTTCAAACAAGGTTTCATTTCCTTGCTCATCTACTAGTGTAATTAATTCACGTTCTTCGTGGTCGTGGTTATGATCGTGTGACATAGCCTCTCCTTTATATTAAAATTTTCTATCTAAATAATTTTGTAAAATCAGCTGAGCTGCTAACTTATCAATGACTTTCTTACGCTTATTGCGACTGATATCTGCTTGTTCAATCAACATGCGCTCAGCAGCCACTGTTGTCAAGCGTTCATCTTGATAGTCTACTGGTAAACCAAAAAGCTCTTCTAGCTTTGCTCCGTATGCTTGACTAGCTTCCACGCGCGGTCCGCTTGTATTATTCATGTTTTTAGGCAAGCCCACTACAAATCGTTCCACCTTATAAGTATCAACCAACTCCTTAACGCGGTCAAAACCAAATTGGCCTTGCTCCTCATTGATTTGGATGATTTCAAGCCCTTGAGCTGTAAAACCGAGCGGATCGCTAATAGCCACCCCTACCGTTTTTGAACCGACGTCCAATCCCATAATTCTCATAGGTTATAGATCGACTCCTTGTCCTTTAAGGTAGTAGCGGACCAATTCCTCAACGATTTCATCACGCTCATACTTACGGATTTGATTTCGTGCATTATTATAACGAGGAACGTAGGCAGGGTCTCCACTCAATACGTAGCCTACGATTTGGTTAATTGGGTTGTAGCCCTTATCGTTCAACGAAGCATAGACATCAGTCAAAGTTTCGCTAATTTCTTTTTTATTGGAATCGTCCAATTTAAAACGTACTGTTTCTTCAGTAAATCCCATTCTAACACCCTCTTTCCTTAGAATAGTACCATTATAGCATAATTCCTTACGTTCTACAATTCAGGCAGTCTATTTATTTGGATTTTCTATTGTTCTGTCGCACCATTTGCCAATCTGTCTGAAATATATTTGCTTGGTTCATTCTTCAAGAGATTTTCTAAACCAATGTTCTTCAAATATTCTAACTGAGAAGCCTTCTTGACATCCAGAACTTGAAAATCAAAACTAGTGGTTGTTTGAAGTTCTGTTGCGCTCAATAGTTTAGTTTCAAGCTTAAATCCTGCTAATTTGCGAGCTTCTATGATAGACTCATCCTTCTCCTCCGCCTCAAGGAGAGCTTTTTGAGTTTCTTCCACACCATGTTGGTCAATATAGGTCTTCAACTCATCTGAGACTGGACGCTTTTGTTGGATGGTTAGGTTCAAAAAAGTTTTGTCTTTATAAGTAATGGTTTGAGTTTGCTGGCTACCATCATCTGACTTGGGCAAGATCAAAGTCTTGGTTACAACTGTATTCTTCTCAGCATTTTCAATAACTGGCAATGCCGACTGAAGCGTATCCTTTTCTGTTTTTGTAGCTGGTCCAGTTTCTTTTTTCTGTCCGCAACCAACCAGGACAAAAAGGAAAGCTAGACTAACAAGAACTATTTTTTTCATTTCTTTCTTCTTTCTTTTTGAAATTAAAATAGAATAAGACTGGGAGTTGCTCCCAGCCTTGATGTTTATAGAGCTGCACGCAAACGTGCTTCTGCATTTTCTACATTACGGACAGAGCGTGGTAGGAAGGCACGAATATCGTCTTCCTTGTAGCCAACTTGTAGGCGTTTTTCATCCACAAGAATTGGGCTCTTTAAAATTCTCGGTGTTTCCATAATCAGATTGAGGACTTCATTGACACTCAAATCTTCAATATCCACTCCAAGGGCTTTGGCATAGCGATTTTTAGACGAAACGATGCTGGCTATTCCGTTATCTGTTTTTGTCAGAATATCCAGTAATTCTTCTCGCGTAATTCCTTCTTTACCAAGATTTTGTTCTTTATAACTTAACTGGTGGGCATTGAGCCAGGTTTTTGCTTTTTTACAGCTAGTACAACTTGAGACTGTATAAATTTTAATCATGTACCTACCCCTTTCGCTACATGTTACTATCAGTTTAGTCTATTATACCATAAAAAACATCCGACTTGCGACCTATTTTTAAATTTTTTTGACTTTTTTCGTCATTTTCGTACTTTTTTCTTGACAAAATGAAATTTACAGCCATTCTTGATATTTCTTGATATAGATTTTTTTCACAATTGTCACGCTAATCATATACAAAATAATGATGAAAAGTAAAAAGATGAAATAAATCGATTTTAAAGGAGTTAGATGGAGAAGGCTAGCTAGTGGACTGTAGGGAAGGAAGGTCACAAAGGCTGCAGCCAATAAGGTTGTCACAAGGACTAGCCAAGCTGGACGACTTTGTAAAAAGGGAATTTTAGCTGAACGCAGCATATGGATAACCATGGTCTGTGACCACATGGACTCGATAAACCAACCTGTCTGAAACAAGACAATAAATCCTACGGCAGACTCCGCTCCATGGACATAGGCTTGACCTGTCGTCATGGGTACAATGATAAAATAGAGCAAAATAAAGGTCAAAATATCAAAGGCAGAAGAGATAGGCCCCATCCAAACCATGAAACGTGTGATAGACTTGGCTTCCCAGGTATGCGGATTTCTCAAAAAATCTTTATCCACCTTGTCAAAAGGCAAGGCAATACAAGACAAATCATAAACTAGATTTAGGATAATCAAATGGACTGGTGCCATTGGTAAAAATGGCAAAAAGATTCCAGAGACCAATAGGGATAAGATATTTCCAAAATTAGAACTCACTGTCATTTTGATATATTTAGTCATATTGGCATAGACCTTACGCCCTTCAACAAGTCCTTTTTCAAGCACCATGAGATCCTTATCAAGTAGGATAACATCAGCCGTTTCTTTGGCAATATCTACTGCTGTATCAACAGAAATCCCCACATCTGCAACTTTCATAGAAGGAGCATCATTGATTCCATCTCCCATATAGCCGACAGCATGACCATTAGCCTTAAATTGCAAAATAATCCTCGCTTTTTGGTCAGGTGAAAGTTTGGCAAAGACTGTTACCTCCTCTACGGCTTGGGCCAATTCTTGATCACTCATCTGATCAATTTCAGATCCTAACAGCATCTGATTGATATCCAGACCAACCTTTTCACAGACTGCTTGAGTAACTTTTTCGTTGTCTCCCGTCAAAATCTTTGTTTGAACTCCATGTTCTAACAGAGCCTTAATTGCTGGTGCTGCAGATGATTTAGGAGGGTCTAGGAAGGCTAAATAACCAGTTAGAATCATATCCCCTTCATCATCAACTGTATAGGCATGACCTTCCCTCAAACCTGACTTATAGGCTACTCCCAAGACACGCAAACCTTGTTGATTTAGCTGTCGGACTTCTGCTAAAATTTCTTCTCTAATAGCATCTGTCAAGGGAGTAATCACTCCTTGGTATTCGGCATAACTGGAAATCGTCAACATTTCCTCTAGGGCACCCTTGGTTACCAAACTAACAACTTCGTGTTCATCCTTAACGATAACACTCATACGTCTACGTTCAAAATCAAAGGGAAGCTCATCTATTTTTTGAAAAGTTTGAGCCAGATTTTGCAAGAGGGCGTGTTCTTTTGCTTCCTTTTCAGTCCGTTTGATGATGGCTCTGTCCATCAAATTTTTCAAGCCTGTTTGAAAATAAGAATTGAGATAAGCTCGTCTCAAGACGGTCAAATCCAAGCGTCCGTGGATGTTCAAGGGATATTCAAGGACAATTTCGTCTTGGGTTAGAGTTCCTGTCTTATCTGTACACAAAATATCAATCGCCCCTAAGTCCTGTATGGCATTGAGTTTCTTGATAACCACTTTTTCCTTGGCCATAATGATGGAGCCTTTTGCTAGACTGGCCGTGATAATCATAGGAAGCATCTCAGGTGTCAATCCAACACCAACACTCAAAGCAAATACGCCAGCTTCCAGCCAGTCACCATCTGTTAAACCATTGGACAAGAAAACGATGGGCACCATGACCAGCATCAAACGAATTAAGAGCCACGAAATACTATTCATCTCCCGTTCAAACGAAGTAGGCTCATCATAGGTGTTCAAAGTCTGCTCAATGGCCCCCATCATGGTATCATCACCAACTGCTAAAACCACGGCCTTGGCACTACCAGACAAGACATTGGTTCCCATAAAGGCGAGCGCTTCTGCTTCTAGCAGACTATCAGATTGTTGAACTGTTGCCTTGGTCAAGGCCAATTTTTCAACCGATTCACTTTCACCTGTCATGCCAGACTGTTGTACAAAGAAATCGCGCGACTCAAATAAAAGAAGATCTGCTGGAATCATGTCTCCAGCGCTTAATTTAACCACGTCACCCACTACCAAATCATCGATAGGTACTTCTTGGATTTCTCCTTGACGAATGACAGTCGCTGTGTTGACAATCATTTTTGATAGATTGGTCGCAGCCTTATCACTACGGAGTTCTTGGACAAAGCGTATGCCACCAGAAATGAGGACTAGGACAACGATGATAATAGAAGTCGTCGGATCCTCTTGACCTGGTTTTGCCAACCAGACATTGGTCACCAAGGAAATCACGGCGATGACCAGTAAGATGATCGTAAAAGGATTGATAATGGATTCGTAAATCTTTTTGAGGATACTGTCTTCTTGACCCTTTGTGATGGTATTTTCGCCATATAGGTCACGATTTTTCTCCACCTGCTCCTCAGTCAAGCCTGTTAGACTTGTCTTATAAAAAGATAGAGTTTCGTTTAAAGATGTATGAATAGCTGTTGCTAATCTTTCTTTTGTAGTTTTCATTGGTTTCTCCTATCTGTATGAATGATGTGTTTCATACACAGAGACCAATCACTTTATAAGGGCAGAACGACACAAATCAGCGATTGGCTGTGTATGTGCGGTTCCGGATGATCGTCAATTTGCATCGTCTATCTCCTTTCTTTGATTTAAACAGTAGAAAATCCCACCATAAAATGGCAGGATTAAAAAACTAATTATCTGTTTTTCGTTCAAGCTTTAACTCCATAGGGCAATGTAATGAGCTTAGTCTTGGCCTTCGCGACCAGGACTGTTGACCAACGAGTAGTGTCTCCACTGCTTTGCGGTAGTCATCCGTATCCCTATGGTAGCCTCACCTACCGTTTTCGTCTTTCAGTATAAACCTTTAAAATTTAAAAGTCAATCATTTGAGTTGTTTAACTCTTAAATAACTATCAACTCTTTTGGAGCAAGGGTCAATAATTCACAACCTGTCTCTGTAATCAGGATATCATCCTCGATACGAACGCCATATTTGCCTTCGATATAGATACCTGGTTCATCGGTCAATGCCATACCTGCCTTAATAGTTTCTGTAGAAGTCTGGCTAAAGTATGGTTCCTCATGGATATCCAGTCCAATACCGTGTCCAATACCGTGGGTAAAGTAGTCGCCATAGCCTGCCTCGATGATAATATCACGAGGAATTTTATCAAAGTCTCGGAAACCTAATCCTGCCTTAGCCTGGTCAATCAAGGCTTGGTTGGCTTTCAAAACCGTATTGTAAATCTCTGCTTGCTCGTCGCTAACATGCCCTAGATAGATAGTCCGTGTCATATCACTGACATAGTGGTCATAAAGGCAACCGAAGTCCATTGTAATGGCTTCTCCTAGCTCCACTGGTTTGTGCATAGGATGGGCATGGGGTTTGGAAGAGTTGATACCGCTAGCTAGAATGGTGTCAAAAGACAAGCCAGATGCTCCCAACTCACGCATGCGGAAGTCAAGGAAGTTGGCAATCTCAATTTCAGTCTTTCCTGGTTTGATAAAGTCAAGTGCATCGCGGAAAGCTTGGTCTGAGATAGAACAAGCCTTGCGAATAGCTGCAATCTCCGCTTCATCCTTAATCATTCGAAGACCTTCAACAAACTGAGTCTGTGGAAGCAAGTCAATTCCTTCAAAGGTTGCCTGCATACGGTGGTAATAAGAGACTGAAATCTCATCTTCAAAACCGATACGAGACAAGCCCATGTCCTTGACAATGCCTGCAATGACAGCCAATTCATCACGGTCAGCCACAATCTCAAAGCCACTGGTTTCTTGCTTGGCTGCAATGATATAGCGAGAGTCTGTCACCAAGACCTGACGGTCACGGCTGATGAAGACTGTTCCGTTCGAACCCCAAAAACCAGTCAAATAATAGACGTTTTTAAGGTTATTGATGATGATGCCATCTAGTTCTTTTTCTTGCATTTTAGTTAGAAATGCTTGTACACGTTTATTCATGATGTAACTTTCCTTTCAAATACTGTCCTGTGTAGCTGGCTTCGTTGGCCGCTACTTCTTCTGGAGTTCCTGTTGCGATGATGGTTCCACCGCCGACACCGCCCTCAGGTCCCAAGTCAATAATATGGTCTGCCGTCTTGATAACATCCAGATTGTGCTCAATGACAAGAACTGTATTGCCATCATCGACAAAGCGAGCTAAAACCTTAAGCAAGCGAGCGATATCCTCGGTATGAAGCCCTGTCGTCGGCTCGTCCAGAATGTAGAAAGATTTTCCTGTCGATCGTTTGTGGAGTTCACTAGCCAGCTTCATACGCTGGGCTTCTCCCCCAGAAAGGGTGGTAGCTGGTTGCCCTAGCGTTACATATCCCAGTCCCACATCCTTGATGGTCTGGAGTTTGCGTTGAATTTTCGGAATGTGTTGGAAGAATTCCACCGCATCGTTGACAGTCATATCCAAGACCTGCGAGATATTTTTTTCCTTGTAATGGACTTCTAGGGTTTCACTGTTGTAACGGGTCCCGTGGCAAACTTCACAAGCCACATAAACATCTGGCAAGAAGTGCATCTCAATCTTGATAATCCCGTCACCTGAGCAGGCTTCACAGCGACCTCCCTTAACATTGAAACTAAAACGTCCCTTTTTGTAACCACGAATCTTAGCCTCATTTGTCTGGGCAAAAAGGTCACGTATATCGTCAAAAACTCCTGTATAGGTAGCCGGGTTAGACCTTGGCGTTCGTCCAATCGGGCTCTGGTCAATATCAATCAAACGATCAACATGCTCAATCCCTGTAATCGTCTTGAATTTACCAGGCTTGTCTGAATTACGGTTGAGCTTCTGGGCAATAGCTTTTTTGAGAATGCTATTGATTAGGGTCGATTTACCTGAACCTGATACACCTGTCACTGCGATGAATTTTCCTAGTGGAAAGCGAGCTGTGACATTTTGCAGGTTGTTCTCACGCGCTCCCGCCACCTCGATAAAACGACCATTACCGACACGACGCTCTTCTGGTACTGGAATGGCACGTTTGCCTGACAAGTACTGACCTGTGATAGACTTGCTATTGCGAGCAACCTGCTTGGGCGTACCCGCAGCAACAATCTCCCCACCAAAAACACCGGCACCGGGACCAACGTCAATCAGATAATCCGCCTCACGCATGGTATCTTCGTCATGTTCTACTACTATGAGAGTATTACCCAAATCACGCATCTTTTTGAGACTGGCAATCAGACGGTCATTATCCCTCTGGTGAAGACCGATTGACGGCTCGTCTAAAATATAAAGGACACCTGATAGGTTAGAACCAATCTGGGTTGCCAAGCGAATACGCTGACTTTCCCCACCTGAAAGGGTTCCTGCCGAACGTGACAGGGTCAGATAGTTAAGACCCACGTTATTAAGGAAGGTCAAACGGTCCTTGATTTCCTTGAGAATGGGACGAGCAATAATAGCTTCATTTTCAGACAAGGTTAGCTGACTCACCAACTCCAAGTGGTCAGCGATAGATAGGTTTGAAATTTCTCCGATATGTGGTCCTTGCTCGCCACCCACACGAACAGACAGGGCCTGGTCATTGAGACGATAGCCGTGACAGGTTCCGCAGGTCAGCTCATTCATATAGAGGCGCATCTGAGTGCGAGTATAATCGCTGTTTGTCTCGTGATAGCGACGCTTGATATTATTGACAACTCCCTCAAAAGGAATGTCGATATCGCGCACGCCACCAAATTCATTCTCATAGTGGAAATGGAATTCCTTGCCATCTGAGCCGTAGAGGATCAAGTTCTTGTCTTCTTCTGACAAGTCCTCAAAAGGCTTATCCATATCCACTCCAAAGGCCGTCATAGCCTGCTCTAGCATGTTTGGATAGTAGTTGGATGAGATAGGATTCCAAGGAGCCAAGGCTCCCTCGCGTAAGGTTTTGCTGGCATCTGGCACTACCAAATCAGTATCCACCTCCAGCTTGATGCCCAAGCCGTCACACTCACTACAAGAGCCAAAAGGAGCATTGAAAGAGAAGAGACGTGGCTCTAACTCTGGAACAGTAAAGCCACAAACTGGACAGGCATAATGCTCAGAGAAGAGCAACTCCGAGTCGTCCATAGTGTCGATAATGACATAACCTTCTGCAATACGAAGGGCAGCCTCAATGGAGTCAAAGAGACGGCTACGAATGCCCTCCTTGATGACGATACGGTCAACCACGACATCAATATTGTGTTGCTTGCTCTTGGACAACTCTGGCACTTCGGTCACATCATAGACTTCCCCATCCACACGAACACGAACATAACCATCTTTCTGAACCTTCTCGATAACACTCTTATGTTGGCCTTTTTTCTTGCGGATGACCGGAGCTAAAATTTGCAGGCGCTGGCGTTCAGGTAACTCTAAAACCTTATCCACGATTTGCTCCACCGAAGAAGCCTTGATAGCTCCATGCCCGTTGATACAGTAAGGCGTCCCCACGCGCGCATAGAGGAGACGCAGATAGTCATTGATTTCAGTCGTTGTTCCCACCGTCGAGCGAGGGTTTTTACTAGTCGTTTTCTGGTCGATGGAAATAGCTGGGCTGAGACCATCAATGGCATCTACATCTGGTTTTTCCATATTGCCCAAGAATTGACGAGCATAGGCTGACAAACTCTCTACATAGCGACGTTGTCCCTCTGCATAAAGGGTGTCAAAGGCCAGACTGGATTTCCCTGAACCTGACAAGCCGGTCACGACAACCAACTTGTCTCGCGGAATCTCCACATCAATATTTTTTAAATTATGGGCACGCGCCCCATGAATGACAATTTTATCTTGCATCTTTGTTCTTTCTAGTCCATTATTGCTTACCATTATACCAAAAAAAGTGAGATTCTATTACCCAAAAGGCTGAATTTGTAGTATAATCAAGAACTGCTTATTTTATGTTTCTTTGGGGCTTCCTAACCCGTATATCACGCGCTTTTGAACAAAAAACACTAACATTACTTTTTACTACTTGCTCCCCCAAAGTACGCAAAAAGGGGAGCAAAAAAGCCCCACAAAAGGGCTAAGATTTGACGAGTTCAGCAGGCAAGAAACTAGCACGGTCAAACGTGCTTTTTTTATTGCTGGTTGCTGATAGGTATATTATACCATGAAGCGCGTGGTTTATAAGATTATGACCTCACAAAAGCCCCCAGATTCGTTTCTGAGGGCTTCTAGTTTATCCATGGTGTTTTAGTTGTCCAGTACGAAACCAAGCGAAATAGGGGGCGAATATGAAGCCTACGCCTACATTTGCCTACTTATATGCTTCTAGCTCTTGTAGTAAGGTTAAATCTAACCCATCAAGGTCAACATCTATTTCAAAATCTATATCTATATCCATGTTTAAATCTATCTCCATATCCTCTAATTGGATATGCTCCAAATCAATCAAAAAATCTTCAATCATTTCATCCCCCCTCACTTAAATCTCAACATTTCTCAACAAAACACCACAAACGCCTACTTATATGCTTCTAGCTCTCCGTTCTGGTGGATTCTCGCAAAGTTTAAGACGGCTATCTGTTTATATCGGTGGTAGCTAGTGGAGCTAGTTCCTGCCATCTCTACGCATTCACTCATTGTTTTCTTTCTCATATAGCAATAATGGATAATAAAGTATTTTCTGGCTCGTTTGTTCTCTATACTGTTGATGTCTTGGGCGAATATCTCCAATCCCTCACGGGTTGCTTTTTCATGCTCACCGCTCAAATTCCACTGATCAGGTAAGATAAGTTCCCAATCCTCTTCATCTATCGTAACTTGGTTTTCACTTCCTGCCATCCTCTGGAATCGTAGAAAGTAAGTCATCCGCTTTCTGACGTTCATCATCGTTTTAAACTTATCCAGCTCCATTAGTTCGCTCCTTCATGATATAATATTATTGAGATTATAGCTGAGGCGGAGCGCCTTGGCTTTTTTTGCTGTTTCTCTATGTTCGCTCTAGCTTCAAATGCTTTCCCGTGAGAAAAAATGTACAATGACGGATGAAGCTCATAGAGGCGCGTGGGGAGAGAGATAATCCCCGTATCTCCTTATGGTTTGATAAGCAATTAAGGGATGTTTTTATCTCTCTTATTTCCTTGTCATTCTGCAAGGAGTAGATCCGAAATAAGAGGGCTAAAAACTCCGCTTAGCTGCTTGTCATTTCTCAGGGAGTTAAGGAGAGTTATTATTGCTCTTATCTACTTGATAAATGATAGGGGGATATAGCCACTTTCTCGGTGTTCGCTCGGAGTTCAAGTACATGTACCCTTGTATTTTAAGTATATCTTTTTTGCCACAATCTCACCTTTTCTAACCCTCGGAAAACCTCGTCATCTTACCAAAACCTTACCATTCCTCTGGTTCGCTAAACATACTTTCAGGAAAACCACAAACTGAAATCAAATACTGACAAGCGTTATAATCTACCCAAAGCGCTCCATCTTCTGAGTGGTGGAAATACTTATCTGGTAGCGTTCCAAGGTATGCACCCATTTTATAAATAGATACCCCACCTTTTTGGCTTGGTAACAGTCCAGTATATCCTCTGCGTAGTCCATGATTCAAAGCGTTGCTATTGCCATATTTTGGTTTTCTGTTGCCCCTGTTGCCTTTTGCTACTTGGTTGCCCGGCAAAAATCTCCCTCGGCTATCACGTTCCATATTGCACCTTTCTACGGTGTTCGTTTGGTAGAATTGTTCCATTACTACAAATTATCTAAGGCCTCCTAAACTACTTGGTTAATGGGTAGCTTTAGAGGTGAAAAAATCAAGCTAACTTCCTGATAGTACTACATTCCCTAATACCTTTAAACATTTCAAAAAGGGAATTTTTCGTACAGAAGAGGGCAGCGTTCTTATATCCGAACGATACATACCCCCGTCTAAAAATAAAGGGGGTATCTCTGCCTCCTGTCTCGTATTCATACCTGTTTAATATCTTATAATTGACTGTTGTAACTATAACGCTAAACAATATTCATAGCATTTTTTCTAACCATGATCTTTATTTAGATTTGTTTGGAAATGTTCCAAAACACTACTTCAGATTGCTCAATCCATTCAGCCAAAAACTATCTCCCTTTCTGGTATAGTAAACAAACTTTTGATAATGCTTATAATACTTGTCACGTTTCATATACTTTGGTCTTTCAGGAAAACCATCGAACATATATCCGCCACGTTTGGGACTCCAACCTGGTTCCACCTTTCTAGCTTCCCTCAGTGCTCTCTCCCAGTAGTATTGGCAATCTGTCTTACTTCGGTTTAGTGTTGACCTGTGTATTTTCTGGCATGATCCACAAACATATAGCAAAAGTCTCTTATAGAGTTTTCTGCATCGATTACCACAAATAGGACAAAGAAAGAAGTAGCGATTACCTCCCTTGGTTCCTGGTATACTTGCTAAATCAAAATGATTGTTTCCAAAGGTGATATACAGATTATCTAGGTCTATCTCTAGTTTTCTACCGTCCGACTCAGCTATACCATAACTTATATTCTTGTTTTTCATCGGCTTTATAAATGTCTCTATGGTTATTGATTTTATAACTTCCATTCGTTCAAAAATCCCTATATAGAAAAAACCAAATTGATTGGGTTTAGTAGCAGTGAAACCACAAAAAGAGGCTAGTACCTCTCTTGATAGTTCTAGCTTTCCACCTCGGTCACATAATCAGCTAAGCCTTTATATTCGCCTTCTACGTCCAACTTTTGGAGTAGGCTAATACTTTCATCGCCCAGCATTTCCAACGTACCAAAAGCGGTCATAGAGTCCATAGGGATAGGCTTATCAGAAAGCAAGCGATCAGCATAGTCTAATAGTTCTAGTTCGTAGTCTGTAACCTTATTGAGCAAACTCTCAAAATCCTCTGACTCTTTGAGTTGAAGCACGCGCTCCCGTTTGTAACATTCTTCAAACGCTGCACCCTCTTCTGGTTGTTTGTGGTAGTCTTTAAAGCTGTCACAAATACGCTTGAAAGTCTTGTTTAGCTTGTGATCTTCTACATACTCAGCGACAAGCGTGCCTTTATCCTTGTAGGTCAATGAGATTACAGGCTGGCAATATGTCCCAGTCATGTATCCCAGTAGCGCGTGACCTGCTACCAGAGCAGTATCTAGGTCTTTAAATTCGTAAGTGAAAGTAAATGTTTTGGCTTTATCCGAAAATGTTTTTAATGTCATGTTGTTTTTCTCCTTTTTCTTCGGCTAAAAATTGCGCTTCATCCTCTTATCTTTAATGTCTGTAATAATAAATACGTTCCCCTCTGATCGTTTTCCAATGCGACTGACTAGCTTATCATTATAGATTCTGGCCAGCTCTTTTCCGTTGTGATTGGTGTTGATGATAGTTGTGTCTCGCTTATCAAAAATCTTGAAAAGAAAGGCCTGTACCCAATTATTAGCTTCATTTTTTTGGCTGTTCATAACGCTTTCTGTTCCTAAATCATCAATAAAGAGATAGTCAACCTCAGTCAGCAACTTCAAGGCGTCATACTCTGTAAAATCACTCTGTCTATACTGCCAACCTGACTGAATGCGCGTGATAATCTCAGTAATACTGACAAAAAGCACACTCTTAGGCTCATTCCTAGACTTATAGCCCTCGTTAATGGCTTTGGCCATAGAATAGCATAAATGACTTTTGCCAGTACCTGGATTGCCCATAATTAGCGTGTTCCCTGTCATACCGTTTAGGTACTCCTTAGCTTGTTTGATAGCAAACTCCTTGGCCTCGTGTTCCTCTTTTGTCTCGGCTTTGAAAGTGCTAAAAGAGGCCTCTCTCAGCTCATTTGACACCGTACTTTCACGCGCTAGCACATCATAGGTTGAAGAGTCCAGATCATGGCCTAGGGCTTTTTCTATGCCCTCTAGCTCCGTCTGTTTGATGTTCTCCCTAGTGCATTCCATACAGTAGGGTGATGTATAACCATCTGGCTTTTTGAATTGTACTAGGTTAATCTGATGGGTTGGGCAAAACTCATCAGTGACCTTTATTTTTTCATTGAGCTGGTCTGTATTCAGTAATTCCATTGTTTCTCCTCTCCGTCAGTAGATAAACGGATCTTGAATATCATCGTCAGACTGACCTTGTTTCTTTTGCTGAAACAGTCTTTGTTCATCTTCGACTTGTACCATGGTTCTAATACCATTCTGTCGCCAGTTCTTGAGTATTGAATTGATATAACTAAAAGATCGCTTGCCGTTATCTGCACCCTTGTCTATAGCAATCTTGATAACCTCTAGCTCCATACCGTCAAGAGTGAGATAGTCAGCCAGTATTTGATATTGTTGCCCATCCATAACCCCTATACGCTTTTGGTAATAGTTAGAGATTTCAGCAGTAGGAGCAGAAGAAGTTTTTTTCTCTATCTCTTCTTCTTTCTCTATCTCTTTCTCTTTCTCTATCTCTGTCTTACATGTAGTTAACAATGTAAGATTGTCAGATGACATTGTAAGATTTTCCTTTTGTTCTCGCTGCTGTTTCCGATATTCTCGCATGTATGCTGCTTGGTTGGTTTCCTGCTGTACCAAGGCTTTTGCCTGCGGTAGTTCTGCGTTTTTATCTTCATCAACTTGTATTAGGCCACACTTAGTAAAGTATGCCATGGTCATATCTATATCATCTTCCGATACGTCTAATTTTAGGGCTAACTCTTCCTTGAGATTGTCAAAGTAACCCTCATAGTATAAAATACAGTCACTTTCTAAGCTCTCTAGCATGAGCCTAATATAAATCACCGTCATAGTGTACCCACCAGGTACCGTTTTTAGTCTCTTGATAAAAATATTATCAAAAAATTTCTTATCAATTTTTAGCCAAAAATATATTTTAGTTTTTGCCATTCTCCACCCCCAGAAACTTCCAGATGTCCGAAACTTTGTAATAGATTTTCCTAGTATCTTCTAGTAGTGGTTGATACCGTCTTAGCCCTACTTTTTCCCACTTTTGGAGTGTCATATATTTTATATCTAATTCGTCCATGACTTCCTGCGCTGAGATTAAACCTGTCAGTCTTGGTTTGACTATATCACGCGCTTCCAGGTATCTTTCCACTACCTCCAGAATGCCATGCGCTAGGTCTTGCTCACTTTCTCGGCTTAGGCTAAACATATCCGCACACCTCCTTCAAGGTTTCTTTGTAACTTTCTAGGTCGCTGTTCATCAACACCGCTAGGCGTTTTTCTTCTTCTCGTATCTGATTGTAAAATGTTTTTGCACCGTCCAGTAGCTCCTCTTTGTTAGCTGGGATAAAATATCCTCTAAATGTCCCATGGCGAACCCCAACAATAGGAACACTATGGCGCGTGATTAGACGGCTGATAATATCTTGCACGGTTCTTTCTGCTAGCTTAGTGATCAGGCTGATTTCTGCCCCTGTTATGGAGTTCTCAGCCCCTACCTTGATTAGTCTTAATACTCGTTTGTCATTCTCTGATAGGCTCATTCAGTTCCTCCTCTCCTTTGCTTTTATTCACAAAGGTTATTTGTCCGCTCGCTACCCCTTGCAAAATATCTTTTTGAGTTTCTATGATTGTATCCAAGGTTTTCAAAATAGCTGTCTTAGTCTCTAAATAAAACGCTTGTTTTGTCAACAAGCTCATAGTTACAGCTAACTTTGTTGCATTGTCCATACACGTAGCTAGAAAAATCTCTTTAGTAAAATAAGGTTCATCTGGTATTTTTTCACTATCAAGGTATATCTTCACTATGTAACTCATTTCATTCCTCCGTAAACTCTTACCCCTGCAAGCTGGATATATCGCCCATAATCAGGGTTTAAATCCTCGCTAGGTGTTTCTATCGTCTGTTGGTTTTCTCGCTCAAATTGGGCGCTTTTTTTGCAGTCTAGGTGGTTTAGATAAAGCAGTAAGCCAATCAATACCACCATGAAGATTACCGCCTGTGTATTGGTCAAATCTAATTCATTCATCTTATGCCCTCGCTTTGTAATTCTTGATATAGTCCACTTGATCAGTTCGCTCCATCTTCAAAAACTCATCTACCTCTTTGGGTGTTGCCTTTCTATCTAAAAAATCAGCAATAAACTGAAAGACGCTGGGGCGTTCTGCCTTGATTTCAGCCATTACTTCATCAAATTCTGCTTGTGTCATGTTGTTTAAGTCTAGTGTCATTTTATTGCTCCTAATCAATCATCATTCCACGAGTATATAAGGATGAGTCTGTCCATGAATCCAAAACGTTCTTTTTCCCTCGTTTTTTCTTTGCGATATCAACCGCTATGACTTCCCATACATAATTCAATAATTGACTTTGTTCCATTGGGTAGGTATTTTCTTTAGTTATTTCAGCTAGGTAAGTGTTTAAGAAAAGAAATCCATCAAAGTTGGAAAGCAGCGTTATAAACTTAGTATCACCCCAATAATTTCTGTAATAAGACTCTTCTCGTTCTTCTAGTTCTCCTATTACTTCAGCAACTACTCTCTGTTTCATCCTTTCCGTCTGTTCCTTAAGTGTTTCCTGCTGTTCACGGCATTCTGTGCTAGTTAGTTCATTATAAACATCATCCAAGTCATTCAATACCCTGCTAATTTCTCTTTTAGCTAATGCAGTTTCAGCCCCTACAAGGCTTTCTTGTATTTCTTCTAAATTTGTTGAAATAGCTTCTAATTTATCTGCTATCATGTTTTCCTCCGTTGGCCTTTTTATTGTCGTTTACTATACAGGATATCCTCACACTCAAAGTTTTGCGATGGAGAGTGTGGGGATTTTGAATGGTTGTTTCTTATACAGTTTTTCTTGTAATTCCCAGCCTCATGCTCTTGGTCGCCAAATTTCTGAGCATGGGGATTTTGAATGCCTTTTACTACACCGATTGCCTCACGCTCAGACTCGCCAAATTGAAAGCGTGAGAAAGTACCAGTTTTAAGAGTTGGCGCTCTCCGTATGGTCAAATTGCCCTAAATATGCTATAATCTAGGCATAAATCTTTACTAAAACCTCTTTGATAATAGCTTGCCTGCTTTTTGTTAAATTCGTTTTAGTGTTAGTGTGAAAGGCTCTGCGGTGTGGTTATTGCTAAGCCTTTTTTGTTGCTCTCACGCGCTTCTTTGGCGTGTTTTTTTATTTCTGAATGCCATAGCTTTGATTTCCTGATAACTCATATTCAAGCCAATCATGGCTATTACCATATCCTCAAATGCCTGGTATTGCTCCAGCTCCTCACTGGTCAAGCTATCGATGCCATTATAGCCCCCACGTTCTTCCCTTAACTGCTTAGCGTTCCTGTCGGTTACTACTTTTAGTAGCAGGTTGTTCATGGTGCTATGCGCGTGCTTGGGTGCTTGTTCCCGGTTCTCAATACTGTCATGCAAGGTTTTTCTTTTTGGCTTTTCTAGCGCCCTCTGCATACGAAACTTAGAAAGTTCCTCACGCATTTCAAAGAATGCTTTGACTAGGTTGGTTTTGAAGTTGGCCACTTGCTCGGTGTTCTTTAAGAATGTAACTAACAAGGTCGCTTGTTGTTCGTTCAAAATATATTCCTTGGTATTCTGGCCACTTTCCATAGCTTGGATTTTAAATCCAACCTTTCCGAACTGTTCAAATCTTGCTTGATGTTTGCGGATCATCTTGGTTATTGTGTGATGTTGCAATCCCGTGCATTCTGCCACAATACTGCTCAGCGTATACGGCTCTTTCTTGCCGTCCATATAGACTAATTCCATTGTGGTTCTACCTCCTGCATGAATTTGGTTAACTTGCTTGTCAGACGGCTCTTCTCGTCCATATTTTTAGCCTCTGCAATGGCTTTGGCTAGTGTATCGATATAATACCGTTCTGCCTCTGCCAACGTGTCAGGGGCTTTTATAGTGGTCTGTGGTTCTTCCACCAGTTCCCCATCCATGTAGTAGCCGTTTAGTCGGATTTCTTTCAGAATGTGCTTGACCACTTTTTTAAACTCTTTTGCTAGTGGTTTGCGTGACTGCGATAAAACTTCATAGACTCCGAACTCTGTCAGCATATTCATTTCTCTTTTTTGACCTGCCCTAGATATTACATAGGTCAGCTTTTCATCATCTACCCGTTTTAGTAAATCCGTGGTGTTTTGGATTTCAATCATCTCAGCAACCTCTACCGCTACAAATAACGGATTTTGAATGTCTCCATAAACATCAAAGTGTTTAGAGCCAAATCGTTGAGTTGTTACAACTTCCAAAACTTCCTTTTTGTTGTGTTGTTCTCCTTTGGGATAGAAGTTCCCAAAAAAATCACATAAATCTTTTTGCTGTGTTGTCATGTCTTGCTTGACCTCTCTGTATAACTTGTTTAGTCTTTTTCTGCTTTCCTTGTTGGGCTTATGCTTGCCCTGTGCCCACTTGCCAACTGTTCGGGGATCTATGCCTATTCGTTGGCCAATAGCTACCAAGTTCAGCCCGTGAGTGGTTCACATTTCATCGATGACCCTTGTATAGTTCCTCTTCATTGCTTGCCTGCCTTTCTTCAATCCTCTGGTGTTAGTAGTTCATCAATAGAAACACCTAGATAGTTAGCAATCTTTAGCAAGGTTTCAATATCTGGGCGCTTAGTACGCTCATAGTATAAAGCTGTGAGTGTGCTTTTTGATAGCCCTGTTTCTCTTGCAACATCTGCCACCTTCAAGCGTTTCTTTGCTAAAATAACACGCATATTATTTTTCAAATCTCTATCCTCCTTTTTTGAGTTTTGTTATATATTAGCGATATCGCTAACAGAAAACATATTACACTACTCTAAAACATTTGTCAATAGTCTGTTATATTTTTTTGTTGTTTGTTTTTTTTAACAATATCGGTTATAATTTAGCTACGGAGGAAACTTACAATGATTAAGACAAATTTCGCTGTACTAATGGCCGAAAGAGGTCTGAAGATAGCAGACGTTTATGAAGATACTGGTATTTCTAAAACCACTCTGATGACTCTATCAGAAAATACTGGGAAAGGTGTTCAATTTGATACCGTTGATAAGTTATGTAATTACCTTGGAATAGAACTAAAAGATTTTTTTGTATATAGTCCTTATATCTGGAAGGTTTACAATAAAGATAACTATGAGTATAAAGAAGACGGGGATAATGTAATCGCGATTAACCTAAAATCTCCTCATAGTGAGAGGATTTATATCGCTAAATTATTCTTTTTCTCCCCTAAACATATTGATTCTCCAACTGATGACGATAGTATCAAACTGTGGGTACGCCTTTCACTAGATGAAGATAGCGGAAACTTTGGGTATAAGGAATTCTATAATTTTATTTCATCGTTACCCGTTGGATTTCAAACACATTTTTATAATGATGTAATTGAGGTGCTAAAAAATCACTATCTCAATTCTAAAACAGTGATTTCTGCATATAGGTATGATTTTCACCCCACAAAAGAGTATCTAACGGAAATTTCTCTAAATA
Source organism: Streptococcus humanilactis (assembly GCF_019448275.1). Classification (GTDB taxonomy): domain Bacteria; phylum Bacillota; class Bacilli; order Lactobacillales; family Streptococcaceae; genus Streptococcus; species Streptococcus humanilactis. The sequence continues at coordinate 145,580 of NZ_JAHXBZ010000003.1, forward strand.
AAAACGACAAGGTGATTATTTCATTTTTTGATGATTATGGAAGTTCACACGCACCTAAAGAAGTTCAAGTGGACAAAACTATCAAAATTGACTAACCCACGCGCCACAATGTTCAACAATCCTGAAGCGCATGGATTCTCGGAATTCAAGATTTTCTAATATACTCTAACGACACGAAAATAAAATAAAACTCTTGAAATATCGGGAGTTATTGGCAAATTACCACAAATTAACTCGACAAAAAGGAGAAATTATGACTGATCTAACAACCTCACAAATAGAAAGACAAAATATTTTAAATAATTCTTTAGCATTACAAAAAGCTGAAGAGATTTTACAAGTACCTGGTTTCTACTTTGAAGATACTTTTTATTTTACAAATTCTCAGCTAGCTACCTTTTTCGAAGTCGACATTCGAACTATTGAAAGACTGGTTGAAGCTCATAAAATAGAGCTTACTGAAAATGGTTATCACACTTTACGTGGAGAAAAACTAGCTAATTTTAAAGAAAATGCTTTTGCTACCGACACAAATGTCGGTAGCAAAGTTACACAATTAAGTATCTCATCGTTCAGAACATTGCTTAATTTTGCTATGTTGTTAACCAATAGTGATATAGCTAAGCAAGTAAGAAATACCTTACTTGATATTGTCATTAATGTGTTAACTGAGAAAACTGGTGGACATGTAAAATTTATAAACCAGCGTGACAAAAACTATCTATCGACTGCATTAGAAGAAGATAATGCTAGAAAAATATTTACAAATGCCATTGATAAGTATGTTTCTGGAAGTAATTTCAAATATGGTCAATTAACAAATGAAATTTACAAAGCAATCTTTAAAGAAAGAGCATCAGAATACAAAAAAATACTGAAATTGAATAAAAATGATAATGCTCGCGCAACAATGTATAGTGAGGTACTTATAGTTATTGCTAGTTTTGAAAAAGGGGTTGCTTATGAGATTGAACAAAAGAGTAAGTCTTCAAATCAAAAATTAACTAATGCTGATGTAATTGAGATAATTCAGAAATTAGCAACTCACCCAATGCAAGAACCCCATTTAATGCATGCCAGAGAGAAAATGGCAAGTAGGGACCTATCTTTCAGGAATGCCAAACATGAGAAATTAGCAGAATATATCCGTCCAATTTCTGAAGAAGATTTTGAAAGGTTTATCGGCGAACAAAGTAAATCCCTCTCGAAACAAATTGATGAATACCGCCAAGTTTTTGAAAGATTGAGGGATAAATAATGGATAAAATCAATTATTTTTCTGCTGAAGAAGCAATTTTACTACACGACATTGAAGTAATTGAGAAAATTGGTGGTTTACATGGTGTTAAAGATAAGGGAAGGGTATTTAGTGTATTTGAACACTTACAGAACGACGATTACTATCCAGACTTTGAAACAAAACTTACAGTGCTAGTATTTAATACAGTTCAATTTCATATGTTCAATGATGGAAATAAGAGAAGTAGCATTGTCTTCGGTATTAAATTTTTAACAATCAATCACCTTGATTACCTCATTCCCTTCTTTATCGAAACAATGGAAAATATTGTCTTATGGGTAGCAATGGGATTAATTGATTTCAATTTTTTAAAAGAAATTATTTCTTCAATTCTCTACTATGAGGAACTCACCGAAAAAGTAAAAGAAAAACTTGTACAGTTAGCTTTAGCTGAAGAAAATAACAAATAAAATCCTTTCCGTAAGCTCAACATGATATAAACCACAATCTAAAACCTTTTTGATAATAGCTTGCCTGCTGATGTATTTTAGAAAGGTTTAAATCATGAAAATAACTGAAGTTATAAAAAAAGACGGTAGTAAAGTCTATCGTGCTAATGTATATCTAGGAGTTGACCAGGTAACAGGAAAGAAAGTTAAAACTAAAGTAACAGGGCGGACACAAAAGGAAGTTAAGCAGAAAGCTACTCAAGAAAAAATTGCTTTTCAAAAAGCAGGATCCACTAGACAAAAGGCTAGCACCATAAAAAACTATCAAGAATTAGCCAATCTCTGGTTAGAAAGTTATAAGAATACGGTTAAGCCAAACACTCAAGGCAATGTTAGAAAGTTAATTGATAATCATATATTGCCTATTTTGGGGGCTTACAAGCTCGATAAGCTCACTACTCCACTTATCCAGTCCATTATCAACAAACTTGCTGACAAGACTAATAGAGGGGAAAAAGGGGCTTTTCTACACTATGACAAGATACATGCTTTAAACAAACGTATCTTACAATATGGCGTAACCATGCAAGCTATACCGTCCAATCCTGCGCGTGATGTTGTTTTACCTCGTAACACTCAGAAAGCAAAGCGCCAAAAGGTAAAACACTTTGAAAATCAAGAACTAAAAAAGTTTCTTGGTTATCTCGATAATTTAGATAGCGATAGATATCGTTACTACTATGAGACAACGCTCTATAAGTTCCTATTGGCTACTGGTTGCCGTATCAATGAAGCTTTAGCTCTTTCCTGGTCTGATATAGACTTAGATAATGCCGTTGTGCATATTACCAAAACCCTAAATCGGGATCTAGAAATCAATAGCCCAAAATCTAAGGCTAGTTATCGGGATATAGATATAGATCAAGCGACTGTTAGCATGCTAAAGCAGTACAAACTGCGCCAAACTAAAGAGGCTTGGAAGATAGGACAACGTGAAAGCGTGGTATTTTCTGATTTCATTCATGAGTATCCTAGCAGTTCAAGACTTAAAAGAAGATTGCAAACACATTTTAAGCGTGCTGATGTTCCTAACATTGGATTTCACGGATTCCGTCACACTCACGCTAGTCTCTTTCTTAACTCTGGAATACCATACAAAGAACTCCAGTACCGCCTAGGTCATTCCACTTTATCAATGACCATGGATATATATAGCCACCTCTCAAAAGAGAACGCAAAAAAAGCAGTATCATTCTACGAAACTGCACTAAAAGCACTATAGGGAGAGCAAAAAGGGGAGCAAATTTAAAAATCAACATTTCAAGACAAAGTAAAAATCCAATAGCAACAGGTTTTTTGTTAGATTTATTTTGAAAAAGGCCGATTTTGTAGTATAATAGTACGGTGTGAAAAAATATGAAAAATGAGAAAGGATAAGGGATATGAAACAAGTTTTTCTCTCTACAACAACTGAATTTAAAGAGATCGATACGCTTGAACCGGGTACTTGGATCAATCTCGTTAATCCAACTCAAAATGAATCACTCGAAATCGCTAACGCCTTCGATATTGATATTGCCGACCTCCGAGCACCGCTCGATGCGGAAGAAATGTCTCGTATTACCATTGAAGATGAGTACACCCTGATTATCGTAGACGTGCCAGTCACAGAAGAAAGAAATAACCGCACCTACTACGTAACCATCCCACTTGGTATTATCATCACCGAGGAAACCATTATCACTACGTGTTTGGAACCATTACCAGTCCTTGATGTCTTTATCAACCGTCGTTTGCGTAATTTCTACACTTTCATGCGTTCGCGTTTTATCTTTCAGATTCTTTATCGCAATGCAGAGCTCTACCTAACAGCCCTTCGTTCGATTGACCGTAAGAGTGAACAAATCGAAAGTCAACTGCATCAATCAACTCGTAATGAAGAATTGATTGAGCTCATGGAATTGGAAAAAACTATCGTCTATTTCAAGGCTTCCCTCAAAACAAATGAGCGTGTGATTAAGAAATTGACCAGCTCAACCAGTAATATCAAGAAATACCTTGAGGACGAAGACCTGCTTGAAGACACCCTGATTGAAACCCAACAGGCTATCGAGATGGCAGACATTTATGGAAACGTCTTGCATTCTATGACAGAGACCTTCGCCTCTATCATTTCCAACAACCAGAACAACATCATGAAAACCTTGGCCCTTGTGACCATCGTCATGTCCATCCCAACCATGGTCTTTTCTGCCTACGGGATGAACTTTAAGGATAATGAAATCCCTCTAAACGGTGAGCCAAATGCCTTCTGGTTAATCGTCTTTATCGCCTTTGCTATGAGTGTCTCGCTCACTCTCTATCTCATCCATAAAAAATGGTTCTAAGAGGAGTTCCTATGTCTCAGATTGATCTACAAAAATTAACCAAGAAAAACCAAGAGTTTATCCACATCGCTACCCAACAATTCATCAAAGATGGGAAAACAGACGCTGAAATCAAGACTATTTTTGAGGAAGTTATTCCCCAAATCCTTGAGGAGCAAGCCAAAGGTACGACTGCTCGCTCACTCTATGGCGCACCAACTCACTGGGCTCATAGCTTCACTGTCAAAGAGCAGTACGAAAAAGAGCATCCAAAAGAAAATGATGATCCAAAACTCATGATTATGGATTCAGCCCTTTTCATCACTAGCCTCTTTGCTCTCGTCAGCGCCCTCACAACCTTCTTCTCAGCAGATCAAGCTATCGGTTACGGTTTGATTACCCTCCTATTAGTTGGACTTGTTGGTGGATTTGCCTTCTACTTGATGTACTACTTTGTTTACCAATACTATGGACCAGATATGGACCGCAGTCAACGTCCACCTTTCTGGAAATCTGTACTAGTTATCCTAGCTTCTATGTTCCTTTGGCTGCTTGTCTTCTTTGCAACAAGCTTCCTACCAGCTAGCCTTAACCCCGTACTTGCTCCATTGCCGCTAGCTATTATCGGAGCAGCTCTCCTAGCCCTTCGATTCTATCTCAAGAAACGCTTGAACATCCGAAGCGCAAGTGCAGGACCAACACGTTACTAAGAAAAAGAAAGAGCTATGGCATATAGTCAATCTTTAGCTCAGCAGATTCGAAAAATTCTAGCGCTCAAACTTCCTCCCCAAATTTTCGAAGAAGAGCTAGAAGAAAAGAAGCTGTTTGGTGGCCTGGCCTTTATGATTCGTGGTAAAATGGTCCTTACTGTCAGTTCCAGAAAGGATGAACTGGTTATGGTCAGAATTGGCAAGGAAATGGAGAAGCAAGTTCTACCCCGAACAGGAGCTCATACTACATTGATGAGGGGGCGCCTTTATCATGGGTATATAGACTTAGATATAGAAGGCCAAAAAGAATTGCCTTACTGGATTGATTTGGCTCTCTCCTATAATCAAGAGTTGACCAAGTAACTCATATCTAGCGAGATTACTGATTAGAAAACGAAAAGCAACTGCAACAGCGGTTGCTTTTTCACTTGCTTGCCTACAAGCTTCCCTCTACCCTTTTCCCTATAGTTTTCTCCCATCTTTTATGATAAAATAGGCTCAATCTATTTCTAGGGGGATAAAATATGATTTCTACTATTGGTATTGTTAGTTTATCTAGTGGCATTATCGGAGAGGACTTTGTCAAACACGAAGTGGACTTGGGTGTCCAACGTCTCAAGAACCTGGAAGTCAATCCTATCTTTTTGCCCCATTCGCTAAAAGGATTAGACTTTATCAAGAACCATCCTGAAGCTCGTGCAGAGGATTTGATTCATGCCTTTTCTGATGATAGCATCGACATGATCCTATGTGCCATCGGTGGAGACGATACCTATCGCTTACTACCTTATCTTTTTGAAAATGACCAACTACAAAAGGTTATCAAACAAAAAATATTTCTTGGCTTCTCGGATACAACCATGAATCATCTCATGTTGCATAAACTAGGAATCAAGACTTTTTATGGTCAATCCTTTTTAGCAGACATTTGTGAATTAGACAAGGAAATGTTAGCCTATAGCCTTCACTACTTTAAAGAATTGATTGAGACGGGAAGAATCTCAGAAATCCGCCCTAGTGACGTTTGGTATGAGGAACGAACTGATTTTAGTCCCAAGGCTCTGGGGATACCTCGTGTCAGTCATGCAAATACCGGTTTTGAATTATTGCAAGGAAATACCCAGTTTGAGGGAAAAATCCTCGGTGGTTGCCTCGAATCCCTCTACGATATCTTTGACAACTCTCGATACGCAGACAGCACGGAGCTCTGCCAAAAATACAAACTTTTCCCTGACTTGTCAGACTGGGAAGGAAAAATTCTCTTGCTAGAGACAAGCGAAGAAAAGCCTGAGCCAGAAGACTTCAAAAAGATGTTGCGGGCTTTGAAAGACACTGGGATATTCGAAGTCATCAGCGGACTCTTGGTCGGGAAACCTATGGATGAAACTTTCTATGATGACTATAAAGACGCACTATTGGATATCATTGATAGCAATATCCCGATTGTCTATAATTTGAATGTCGGCCACACAACTCCAAGAGCAATTGTCCCCTTTGGGGTCCATGCTCATGTAGATGCACAGGAACAAGTCATTCGCTTTGACTATAACAAAAAATAAATAGTTTCTCTATTTTTGTGCTTTTGTATTGGTTTTCGTTACAATTTGTATCTGAATTTATTGCATTTCGCTAATTTCTATGGTATCCTTTTAAAGGAGGTGTATATGACAAAACAAAAAATTAATCGAATCGTAGGTTCTATTGGTGCCTTTATTGGAATTATAGTATTTATTGCCTACATACCTCAAATTATCGCTAATTTACAAGGAAATAAAGCTCAACCATTTCAACCTTTATCAGCTGCAATATCTTGCTTAATCTGGGTTATTTATGGATGGACAAAGGAACCTAAGAAGGATTGGATACTAATCATTCCAAATTCAGCTGGTGTTATTTTAGGTGGAATCACTTTTCTGACTTCACTCTAACAAATATACTAGTATATATAAAAAGCTGGGAAGAGTTTCTCAGCTTTTTTCTATATTCTCAAATATTCTAGTTACCTATACTCGCTAATTCCTGCTTTTCCATTCACAATCATTCTCGTGGTCATCAACTAGTCCTGCAGCCTGTAGAAAAGACAAGACGGCGACTGGGCCTGTGAACTTGAAACCTCTTTTTTTGAGATCTTTGGCTAATTTCTCAGACAAAGCGGTTTTAGCTGGGGCTTGGCGATAATCGGGAACATCATTAATGACAGTTTTCCCCTCAACAAAAGACCAAAGATAGGCATCAAAAGAGCCATATTCTGCCTGTAGTCGTAGAAAGGCTTGGGCGTTAGCGCGTGTAGCAAAAATCTTGGCTCTATTTCGAATGATGGCTGGATTCTCCAGCAAGTCTTCCAGTTCGGTGTCGGTCATCTCTGCGACTGCGTGAATTTGATAGCCATAAAATGCTTCTCGGAAAGCTTGGCGTTTGTTGAGCACCGTTTCCCAAGACAGGCCTGCCTGATAGGTTTCCATACACAACAACTCAAACAATGCTTGATCATCATGGAGGGGCTGCCCCCACTCCTCATCATGATAGGCGATGTAGAGCGGATTGGTCATCTTGACCCACGAACAACGTTTTGTCATGCTCTACTCCTATTTGACCAACATTTTGAGGGCAGACTTGATGTAGTTCTCAGCTGTATCTGTCGTTCCTTCAAAGAATTTCTTGATTTTCTTGAGTTCGGTCGCCTTGTAGCCCAGTGCCAGCATGGCTTCCATGGCTTCTTCCAGTTCTTGGTTTTCAGCGCTAGCTTGCACTACCACCTTGGCAGGAAGATCATCTCCAGCAACTACTACCTTGCCTTCCAAGTCCAGCACCATCTGCTGGGCTGTTTTCTTGCCAATTTTAGGAAACTTGGTCAAGTAGGTGATGTTCTTGGTTTCGATGGCTTGGACCAAACCAGCATTGTCATCGGCAGCGATAATAGCAAGAGCTGACACCGGACCAATCCCAGAGACCGAAATCAGACTGAGAAAGAGCTTCTTCTCATCCTCTGAGCGAAATCCATAAAGCAAATGGGCGTCCTCACGCACAACCTGATGCACATAAATTTGAGCTTCTTGATTGACCTGTCCTGAGTAGGCATAGGGATTGGCCACATGCAAAATATAACCGATACCGTTGACTTCAAGGACAATGTATTTAGCAGTGATTTTGGTAATGATTCCTTTTAAATATTCGTACATAGTTTTCCTTTTAGTTTAATATTTCCCCAACTCACGGAGACTGGTGTGATTTTCCTGAATGCGTCGGAACATCTTTTCCATATCCGACTTGGTGAAGTGCACCAAAACAGGACGTCCGTGGGGACAGTTGTAGGGATTGTCACATTGAGAGAGCTGATAGAGGAGTTGTCTGGCCGAATGGTCATCGATACGGTGATTGGCCTTGATAGATCGCTTGCAGGACATCATAATAGCCAGCTCTGCTCGGTATTTCTTGATAGAAACTTCCTTGGTCAAGAGTAGCATATCACACATCTCATAGATGCCTGATTCAATCTCTTCTTCTGCCATCCAGATAGGATGTTCACGTAGAATAAATTGATTTTCTCCGTACTCTGCTAGAAAGACGCCCACTTCCTCCAAATGTGTCATTCTTTCCTTGAGACGGAGGGCATCATCCGCTGGAAATTCAAAGATATAGGGCACTAGGAGTTGCTGCTGGCTCTGGTCAACATTGCCAATGCTTTCACGGTACTCCTCGTACTTGACCCGTTCCTGAGCCGCGTGCTGGTCTATGATATAGAGCCCATCTCGCCCTTGGGCAAAGAGATAAGTTCCATGCATTTGTCCGAAAAATTCCAACTCTGGAAAGCTGGATGATTCTTCTCGCTCCAGCTTGTCATATGCCTTATCCAAACTGGCTAAATCTAGCTCTGGATGATCTAGTTGGTCATAATTAACAGTCTTTCTCTCTGCAAAATGCAGTTTTGCTGGCTTGGTTAGCTGATCCAAGGTTTCCTTGGCAAATAAAGTTAAATCCTGTCCTTCATCAGTCAATTCTACCTGATAATCAGCTACTTCAGCTTGACTAGGTCTTGTCGGCTCAGTATTCTCATAGTAGAGTGTATTTTCTTTGAGTGGGAGAATAGTTTGCTCCACCTTCTCACGATTGCGCACGGTAGATTTGGCAAGATTTTCCAAGGCATCAGGTATCAATGTCTGCTCCTTGAGACTGTTGGAAATAGCTTCTGAAACCAGTGTCATCAGTTCTTTTTCCTTGGAAATCCGCACCTCTTGCTTGGTTGGGTGCACATTGACATCCGCTAGATAGGGGTCGATATGAATGTGAATGACAGCCAGTGGAAAACGGCCTACCATGAGCTTACTACCATAGCCATCAAGAATAGCACGATTGAGTAAAAAGTTCTTGATATAACGGCCATTGATGAAGAGACTGATATAGTTGCGGTTGGCTCTAGTTAACTCAGGCAAGGACACAAAACCTGAAATTTCGAAATCCAGGTCAGAATTCTCAATTTCAATCATCTTCTTGGCACTCGCCAAACCGTAAATCCCTGCGATAGCTTGGCGCAGTTGACCAGTACCTGCTGTCCGCGTCATTTCCTTGCCATCACTGATCAAACTAAAAGAAATCTCAGGATGGGCCAAGCCCAGACGGTTGACAATATCAATGATATGAGACAGCTCCGCTTGCTGACTCTTCATATACTTGAGGCGGGCAGGAGTGTTGAAAAAGAGGTCCTCCACACAAACCTTGGTTCCCACAGGGCTAGTCGCCGGGATGACTTCCTCAACTTCACCCCCACGCGCGACGAGCTTGGTTCCATGACTTGCACCATCCATCGCCGTCAAAAGGGTCAAAACACTAACAGAAGCAATAGAAGGCAAGGCTTCACCACGAAAACCAAGCGTCCGAATCCGAAAGAGGTCTGCTTGATTTTTTATCTTACTGGTCGCATGACGACGCAGGGCCAATTCCACCTCATCGTGGGCAATTCCATGACCATTATCCGTAATTTGAATCTTCTTGAGACCTGCTTCCTCAATCTCAATGATAATCTGACTAGAACCCGCGTCAATGGCATTTTCTACCAACTCCTTAACAACGCTAGCTGGGCGCTCGATAACCTCTCCAGCTGCAATCTGGTTTGCCAGCACCTCTGGCAATTCAATAATATGAGACATTTTTCAGCCCCTTTCTGTATCTGTTTTCCTAGAAATTGATTAGTGCTATTATACCATATTTCAGATAGGACAGAAAAGCTCCACCACATAGAAGCCAAATCCCGCCACATAGACAAAGTCCCTTGCAAGGGTCTGGAAAATAGTGTTTAATAAAGATATACAGGAAGTGATCACAACCTTGTATAACTAAAAAGGAGAAAAATTTATGAAAGTAGAACTACAGATTAGTGAGACTTACGAAGAGGAAAAGCTGATTGTTCAAGCACCTCAAGAGACCGAAAAAGTCCAAAAAGTCATCGAGTTCGCAGAAAATCTGGATCTAACAGAAAAAATCAAAGGGAAAATCAATAATCAGGTCTATCTAGTCGAGATTGTCAAGATTCAACGATTCTATATCGAGAATCGGAAGGTTCTAGCAGAAACCGCGAGTCAGACCTACAGCATTGATTTGCGACTCTATCAGGTCCTTGAAATTCTGCCAAGCAATTTTATCCAAATTTCCCAATCAGAAATCATCAATATCGATTCCATCTCTCATCTCAAGCTCACCCCCAACGGCCTAGTAGAAATTTTCTTGAAAAACGAAAGCTTCACCTACTCTTCACGCCGTTATCTAAAAACCATCAAGGAGAAATTAGAACTATGAAAAAACAAATCTTCCACGACGCAGCTGCTGGTGTCCTCATCGGCCTCATCCTATCTATCATCTTTTCACTCATTTATGCACCAAATACCTACGCTCCACTTAGCCCTGAATCTCTCGTCGGCCAAGTGATGACCCAACATCAGATTCACGGTGCCCTGGTCTTGCTCTACTGCACACTGATCTGGGCAGCCATTGGTATTCTCTTCAACTTTGGCAAGCGATTATTCAGCCGTGACTGGAGCATGCTTCGTGCCACTCTGACTCATTTCTTCCTTATGCTGGCTGGCTTTGTCCCACTAGCAACCCTAGCAGGTTGGTTCCCCTTCCACTGGAATTTCTACCTCCAGCTCATTATCGAGTTTGCGATTGTCTACCTCATCATTTGGACTATTTCCTATAAAAGAGCATCAAAAAAAGTAGACCATATCAATCAACTCTTGGAGCATAGAAAGTAAGAACCTCATAATAAGCAAATCCGAGAAAGAAACTTCTCGGTTTTTCTTTATCCTGCTGCACCTTGCTATCATAGCAGTTATTTTCAGATCTTCTTTGTAAATTTTCTGTAATTTTCTATCTTTTTTCAAAATATTCTTGCATTTTTCCAAAATTTTTTGTAGAATATAGATTACATATCCAGATTATTCTGAAAATTCAAAAAGGAGCATCTATCATGTCACAAGCTATTTCGTTAAATCAATCAACCTGGACAAGTAAACTAAAAGCAATGGGACCTGGAATCCTAATGGCTTCTGCCGCTGTTGGAGGTTCTCACATTGTATCTTCCACTCAAGCTGGTGGTTCTTACGGTTGGTCTCTACTTCTCTTGGTCATCTTAGCCAATGTCTTTAAATATCCATTTTTCCGTTTTGGTGCTGAATACACAGCTGATACTGGAAAGACTTTGGTTGAAGGTTATGCCGAAAAAGGGAAACTCTATCTCTGGATTTTCTTTATCCTAAATGTCTTTTCGGCTATGGTCAACACAGCTGGTGTCGCTATTCTGTGCTCAGCTATCATCGCCAGTGCCTTCCCAATGATCGGTCTTAGCATCACTCAGTGGTCCCTCATTCTCGTTGCAATCATTTGGGCTATGTTACTCTTTGGAGGCTACAAACTCTTAGACGGCATGGCAAAATGGATCATGTCAGCTTTGACCATTGCAACTGTTCTTGCAGTTATCATCGCGGCGGTCAAGCATCCAGAATATAGTTCTAATTTTGTCGAAAAGACACCTTGGCAAATGGCAGCTCTACCCTTCATCGTTTCCCTCTTAGGGTGGATGCCGGCTCCTATTGAAATTTCAGCTATCAATTCACTTTGGTCTGCTGAAAAGAAAAAGACCGTCAACTTTAACACAGAGGACGCTCTATTTGACTTTAACGTTGGTTACATTGGAACAGCCATCCTAGCTGTGTTCTTTGTAGCACTGGGAGCATTGATTCAATATCCTACAGGGCAAGCAGTTGAAGCTGCTTCAGCCAAATACATCTCTCAATTCGTGGGCATGTATGCCTCTGTTCTTGGCGAATGGTCCCGTTACTTGATTACCTTTATTGCCTTCCTGTGTATCTTTGGAACCGTTATTACTGTTATCGATGGTTACTCTCGTGTCAATCAGGAATCTCTCCGACTGCTAATCAGTCAAAAAGAAGACAGTAGTAAATCTTTGAACATCTGGATGACCATCACTGCTATCATCGGTATCGTCATTATCAAGTTCTTCGCTGGTCAGGTTTCAACCATGCTCCGCTTTGCCATGATTGGTTCTTTCCTGACAACACCATTCTTCGCTCTTTTGAACTACGCCTTGGTAACGCGTGAAAACAAAAATCTTCCTTCTTGGCTCAAACACCTTGCCATTGCAGGATTGATTTTCCTCTTTGGCTTCGCCATCTTCTTTATCTACGCACTCGCAATCGGAAAAGCAGGATAATCGACAAAGCGCGAGATGAAGATAAGGTTTCATTTCAAGAGAAAATTCAGTAAATATTTCTATGATAAAAAGCATAAGAACAAGGTTTTTAAGACCTGAACTTATGCTTTTTTACGTTCTCAAAGACTGTTTATACTCAAAAAACAGTTGAACAACTTCAACCACCTCTTATAAGAACTTTATACTATTCGAAAATCTCTTCAAACCACGTCAGCTCTATCTGCAACCTCAAAGCTGTGCTTTGAGCAACCTGCTACTAGCTTCCTAGTTTGCTCTTTGATTTTCATTGAGTATTAATTCTCCCTTTCCAACTCATACAAATCTGCGATAATCGCTGCGACACGTTTGATATCTTCCAGCATACCTCGCATTTCAAAGTCAGCCAAGACAGGGAAACCAAAACGTTGGCTGTATTGCTTAGCTGTCAGGCAGTATTGGTTATTAAAGTTACGATTTCCTGAGCCAACCACGCCAAAACACTTACTAGCATTGTCACCATAGGCGATAAAATCCCCCACTGGTGTCGTCAAAATCTCTACATCTCCGTTATCAACGCCATTCCCACCTTCAAGGTAGGTCGGTAGAAAGGCGACGTAAGGGTGGTCCATTTCATAGAAATCGTGACCTTCCTTGACCAAATCCTTAATATGAATCTTTCGAACCTCAATTCCCTCGTACTGGGACAAGAGATAGTCTTTCAAGCGCGTCACAAAACTTTCAGTGTTGCCACTCAAACTAATATAAACTAAAGAAATTGTCTCCATATGTACCTCCATGATTTTATTTTTAATCGAAAAAGAACTACCAAGATTGTATCTTGATAGTTATTTTTTGTCAATACTTAGGCAAGATTTTCTGCTTCCTCTTCTTCTGCCAAGGCTTTCTGTTGTCGCCACATCTTATAGAAGACAAGGGCTAGGAAGAGAATATTGATGACGATATAGAAAATACTGACAGCTTTTGAACCAATACTCATTGTCAAACGCATAGTCTCATCTTGAACCAACTGCACAGCGTCCTGTAAACCAACATAGCCATAAATCGAACCGATAATAGCTAACAAAACATAGCCAACGTAAGTATAGTTTGCATATTGCAAATTCTTACGAATAAGGAAGACAATCGCTACTACAACTAAAATAGCAGATAGCACAATCAAAGCAACATTAAAAATAGAATGAGATATTTCTGCCACTCTATAGCTATAATTAATGCTATCTTCTACCTGCTGAGCACTGACCCCTGCAACCTGTTTCTGAGCGGCAGCGGAACGAAGGACTTCTTTGCTAGGTATGGGACCCAACATTCCAAACAGAGATGAAACTGAAATAAGAGCAGACAAGATTAGCAAGACCCATAGATAAATCGGTTTCTTTTTCATGATAGAACCTCCTGATATTATTATTTATATTATAGCACCTTTTGTAAGGGAATACAAGTCTTATAGTATCGTTTCTACCTGTTTTCGGTAGGCTTTTGGTGATTTTCCGCACAATTTTCGGAACACTTTATAGAAATATCCCACGTTACTGTAACCAACAGCATAACAAATATCTTCGATACTGTCACTGGTTGAAAGCAAAAGTTGTTGGGCGGCCTTAATACGTTGTTTGTTTAGTAACTCTGCGAAGGTCGAATTGGTTTCTCGCTTAATCAACTGACCTAGATAGACAGGATTGATAAAGAGATCTTTACTGATATCCTTGAGGGAAAGTTCTTTCTGATAATCACGCCCAATGACTTCCAGCACACTGACCACATTTTCATTCATACGATATTGCCCAAAGAATCGAGTCAGAGTTTCCTTGATATAAGGAACCAATTCATCGAAGGTTTGAATAGCATGAATGGTTTTGACAATGTCCGTCATATCATCAGCTTTGAGATGTTCAAACAAGTGGAAAACATCCATGACAAACTGGATAAAAAGCTGTTTGGTAATCGGAACACGCGGCGTATTTTCAAGAACCACCTTCTCCAAAAGGTTCAATTCTTCCACGATTTGATTGAGATTCCCCTGAATGATAACCCTATAAATCGGTTCGTAATAGGCAAAGAGACTCTGAGACTGTTTTAGATTTACAGAACCGTAAAAGAGGGCTTTCTCAGCATTCAGCTTCCAGCGTTCAAAGTGTTCTTGATAGGGAGCTTCAAAGGGAGTAACGACTAAACCATCTAGGGCTTGGTCAGAAATGAAAATCTGCCAGTCTTGGCCTAAGACATAGTAGGGAATGGTGAAGGAGCCTTGTTTTTCCTTGGATAGACCTATCCACCAATTCTCCTTATCCCCTAAATAACTAACAAATCCAGCCTCATCTAAATCTTGACTGAGAGTCTGACTTTTCTTTCCTCTCTCGCCGAGCTGACCTGCAATCTTCTCCAGCAGATTTCCCAACTCTACCTTATCAACAGGTTTGACCAGATAGTCCACCACACTAAGGTTCATTGCTCTTTTGACATAATCAAACTCCTGATAACCCGAGAGCAAGATATAGGCAGCATCTGGTAATATCTCTTTCATTTCCCGAATCATGTCAAGTCCTGTTTTGTCGGGCATATTGACATCGGAAATGACCACATCTACTGGATTTTCCTGCACATATTCTAAAGCTTCATCGGCATGACTGGCTGTTGCGACGACCTCCATATCCCACTTATCAAAGGGAATCAAACGCTTCAGACCTTCTGTCACCATGTACTCATCATCTACTAATAATACTTTATACATTTTCTCCCTTTCTACTCATCTTGAATTGTAATACGATACTGAACACCTGCTTGCTCTGCAGACTCTACACTAATGGCATAGCGGTCTCCAAAATAGAGCACAAAACGCTCATGTACATTGGCAATCCCGATAGACTGCTTTTGATCACTGTAACTGGCTTGGTGTTCAAAATGTCTCTGACTTAATTTTTCTCGGAGATTTGCCAGCTTTTCAGACGACATACCACGACCATTATCTACTACTAAAATTTCCACAAAACCATCTCGTTTAAGCGCCTTGATGCTAATCACATTATCTGTCCGTCTGTGGTCAACACCATGCGCGAAATAATTTTCTACCAGCGGTTGCAAGGTAAACTTGGGAATCTTCATATTCTCTAACTCTGGATCTATCTTGAAACCATAGGCAATGGACTTGGGATAGCGAACCATGCAGAGATAGCTGTATTTACGGCAAAATTCTAATTCCTGTTTGAGAAGAGTTTCTCTTTCGTCAGAAATATTGTTACGCAAGAGACTACTGAACTCATAAATGATATCTGCTAACTCATCTTGACTTTGCATAACTGCGTACATACGCAAGAACTCCAGAGTATTGTACATAAAATGAGGATTGATTTGAGCCTGTAAGGCTCGCATATTGGCATCTTTTTGACTAAGCTCTAACTGATAAATATCATGGATATTCTTTTCCAAGCGATCCAACATATCATTGGTGGTCTCTGCGATTAAGAGCAATTCCTGATCCTTTTCAAGCGTATCAATGCGAAGACCTTCTTCCCCTTGGGCAATAGCATGGATGGAATCCACCAAATCCACTACCTGCTTTTGATAGTTGGCAAAGGTCTGCCTCAAAGTCAGATAGAGAATGACAATAAAGAGAAGGCTCAAGCCCACAATCAAAGCAGAGCTGGTCACCGTTCCTTGTAAAACAAAATTTTTAGGAACTGCCACCTGAACCTGATAGCCATGAGAGGTCACACCGACAAACCAGTTTTCATGCTCCCTATTGACCCTCTCACCAATATGAAAAATCTCCGTATCAAAAGGCGATGTCACAGTAACAGCCATCGGGATATGACCTCGGGTATTGTCTACAGCATGGTATAAGATTTCTGGATCCAAGGAAATATAAACAACCCCTATAGATTGATCCGTCGCTGGATCTAAAATAGGAACTCCAAAACTATTGGCCTCTGGTTTAAAGCCTTCCGCAAGTACCGAATGACCCCCTCTCTCATTTCTACTCGAAACATAAACTTCTTTAAAGTCCTGCAAGACGATTGCAACACCCGTTATATAGTCATTCTGAACATACAGGTCATCGATATTTTCATACAGAGAAATAGAAGTTGACGAAGCCGCTTGATGCTCCAACAGCCAATAAAAATACTCAGAAGTTGACAGGCTAAAGTACTTATAAACCCCTTGTATCCGGTCTTGATTGGCTACTAAATCTTGAGCTAGCTGGGCTGACTCGCGATAATAATATTCCACCTCTTCGACTGTTCGAGTGGTTACACGCTGGGCTACTCTCTGGGCTTCCTTTTCCCGTGAATCCCAGTCGGCGTAAGAGAGTAAGATTGCAAAACTCGCAATAATAATCATCATAACTGAACTGTAGGTTCTTAGAAGCGTATGTAGCCAAAACTGCTTCATTCTATTTTGTCGCCAATTTTTCATGGATACTTTCATAGACCGGTTCCAACATATCACTGATAAAGAAATGCCACATCCCAATTCCTACAAAGAAAAGTAGGGCAGGCATATAGTAACCAATTGTCACAAGTAGCACAGTTCCAAGGAGAACCTTGGCCACAGCTGCTAGACTCATAAAGATACTAATCAAGGATAGTTTGAGACTATTTCGATAGGACAAATCAAAATAAACTTGTAATTTCAAAGACACTGTATAGGCCAAAAAGATCAGGGCAACTACTAGGACATTCAAAAAGGTCGCAATCAGATGAACAATAGTCTGATGAGGCAATTGCACCAAGAGATACAAGCCATAAACCAAAACTAGATCCACTCCTAGAAAGCTATAGAAAATCAGGTTGCTTGATACAAAATTTTGCTTGTAAAGAGACCAAGCCTCCTTCAAACTGTATTCTCGAAAGCTATAACCATGTTCTGCATATAAACTCATCAAGGTGGCACTAGCCGGTGCTAGACCAAGAATAAGCCCTCCTGCTAAAGTTAATAGCCAAAAGAAGGCTGTCGCAATCATCCCTAAAAAGAAACGATTAAAGACAAAGTCTAAAAATCTCCCCATGATATCCTCCTAAAAATAACTCTGAAACTATTATATCATATTTCAAGCGTTTTCAAAAAATTCTAGTGCCCATTTACAATCCCATCAAACCGTGATACAATGAGAATTGTGAAAAAATGATCAGGAGACAATTCATGAAGAAATCTATCTTAACTACACTGCTTTTTGCAGTTCTTTACTTCCTCTGCATGGGGATTGGTGTCCTTTTGGGCAATCTCTTTGACCAAACTGGAAACATGTTTTATGCGCCTGCTTTTACTGCCCTTGTCGGCGGTAGCGTCTATATGATCCTAGTCGCAAAAGTTCCGCGCTTTGGAGCCATTACCACTATCGGCCTTGTCATCGCCCTCTTTTTCTTGGGAACTAAACACGGTGCCGGTGCCTTCCTTCCTGGAATTATCTGTGGTCTGCTAGCAGATGGAGTAGCTAACCTCGGAAAATATAAGGACCAAACAAAGAACCTCCTTTCTTTCCTTATTTTTGCCTTTAGCTCAACCGGTCCAATCTTGCTTATGTGGATTGCGCCCAAAGCCTATATGGCAACCCTTCTAGTAAGAGGAAAATCCCAAGAATATATCGACCGTATCATGGTTGCGCCAAATCCTGGAACCATCCTTTTATTTATCGCAAGTGTTGTCATCGGAGCCCTAGTGGGTGCCTTGATTGGACAAGCCTTGAGTAAAAAGTTTGCACAGAAAATCTGATTACTAAAAAAGAGCCAGGCGGCTCTTTTTTATTTGGCTCTATAATATTTGTAGTGGGTAAATCCCCTATAGATCTTATGGAGCCCTTTTTATTTATGGCTCAATTTCTTGGTCAAGAAATCTCCCAAGAATTGGATTGCAAAGATAATCAAAATGATAATGATGGTTGCCAAAATGGTCACATCGTGATTATAGCGGTTAAATCCATAAGCGATAGCTACGTTACCGATACCACCAGCTCCAACCGCACCAGCCATAGCTGTTTCACCAACTAGTGAAATCAAGGTTACAGTCGTCACACGGATCAAATCTGGAAGACCTTCTGATAGGTAAACACCTACGATATCCCAGAATGTCGCTCCACTCGCTTGAGCCGCCTCAATGACACCACCATCTAGCTCAGCCAATACCACCTGTACTTGACGGGCAAAGAAGGCAAAGACTGCAAAAGATAGCGGTACGATAGCCGCATTCGGACCAATGCTTGTTCCTACGATTAGATGAGAGAAGGGTGACAAGACTGCCAAGAGAATGATAAATGGTACCGCACGGAAAATAGAGGTAATCTTATCCAAAATCCAAAAAACAACTTTATTTTCCAAGACCCCACCTGGAGCTGTCAAGACAAGGAAAAGCCCTGCAACCAGTCCTAAGAAACCTCCAATAATAAAGGAAAGAACTGTCATATAAAGAGTCAAGTAGATAGCTGTCCCCCAGCCAGCTTGACCAGCCCAACCCATCTTATAGACGTTTGGTAAGTATGCTTTAATCAATTCTGCCATCTTACTGTCCTCCCTTCAATACTTTTAGTTGTACACCTGCTTGACGAATGGCTTCTTGGGCGCCTGCCAAAGCTGCTTTTTCACCTGACAAGACCACAACTAATTCTCCAACAGGAGTGCCATCAAGAATTTCGATATTTCCATAGAGGATATTAGCCGTTACTTGGTAATGCTTGTATAATTCATTCAAAAGCGGCTCGTCTGTTGAAGCACCTGCATACTTGAGTTGCACCAAAAGGCTGTTTTCAGACAAGTGTTCCACGATTTCTTGCTTCTCGATTTTGACCATGGCTTCGTCAATACCTGTGGCTGTTGAGATAAAGTCTTGAGTCAAGGGTTGTTTAGGGTCTGAGAAGATTTCAAGGACGCTACCCTCTTCAATCAAATGCCCATCCTGCATGACTGCCACACGATTGGCAATATCTTTGACAATCTGCATTTCATGCGTAATTAAGACAACAGTTAAGCCTAATTTTTGGTTCAAATCTTGCAACAAGGTCAAAATCTGCTTGGTTGTCTTAGGGTCAAGGGCAGAAGTTGACTCGTCTGAAATCAAGATTTTTGGATCATTAGCCAAGGCACGCGCAATGGCCACACGCTGTTTTTGCCCTCCAGATAGTTGTGAAGGGTAGTTTTCAGCACGGTCTGCCAAGCCAACCAAGTCCAACAACTTAGCAACTTTAGCCTTCTTCTCTTCCTTGCTAAGTCCAGAGTGTTTAAGGGCAAAGGCTACATTCTCCTCTGCTGTCTTTTGGCTCATCAGGTTAAAATGCTGGAAAATCATTCCGATATCTTGACGTTTACGACGCAACTGCTCTGCCGTCAAGGTCACCTTACCATCAAAAATCACATCGTCGTCAATGGTAATTTTGCCTGCAGATGGCTTTTGCAAGAGGTTAATCACTCGTACAAGGGTTGATTTCCCTGCTCCAGAATATCCAACGATTCCGTAGATATCCCCTTCTTGGATATGAATGGTCACATCCTTGACCGCTGTGATGGTTCTCTTCTTTTGGTGAAAAGTCACATCGATCTGATCTAACTTGATAATATCTCTACTCATAGCTTCTAATCAGCTCCTCTACTAATTCAATATGGGTGTAGTAATCGGCGATTCGCACATTTTCATCTCCACCGTGGTCTCGGCTATTGGCATTTCCTAGACCGAAGGCCACCATTGGCACCTCTAGGGCATCAAAGACCGTATGCATAGGCCCAGTACCTGCCGTAGTCGGCAAGACTGAAACGCCCTGTGGATAGAATTTCTTGGCCAACTCGATTACATTGAGAATGGCTGGCGCGCTCATGTCGCTTCGATAGCTCATCTCTCCCAAGGTATAGTATAATTCTACCTTATCAAAGCCATTTTTGTCTAGCTGTTTCCGAATTTTTTCCAGAACATCATGCGGTTCTAGACCAGGAACCAAACGAACTTCTAGCTTAGCACTGGCTTCTGCTGGCAAAATCGTTTTGACTCCTTGTCCTTGGTAACCTGACTGAATCCCTTCTATATTAAGAGCTGGCTCGAAAAAGAAACGTTTTAGAAAGGCTGCGCGGTCCTCTTGTAAGAGAGGCAATTCCAAACCATAAATCTGGCTGATTTCCTCTGGATTTCGTTGGGCGTAAGTGTCCACCAAGGCCAATTCCCGTTCATTTGGCTCCTGCACTTCTTCGTACAAGCCTTCAACCAAGATACGGCCATCTGCAGCGCGAAGAGACTGTAAGGCTTGGAGAAGATACCAAGGAGCTGATTCCACAACCCCACCATAACTAGAGTGGATATCGACATCAGCGCTTTTTACCTTGGCATCAAAGGTCACAATCCCCTTATTTCCACCAGAAATTTCCAGCTGTTCCAAGGCATTTTTGGTTCCTTGTTCCCAGACCAACAAATCTGCACCACGGAGTTTATCCGCATGTTTTTCCAGATACTTATCTAGGTCTGTCGAGGCCGATTCCTCCGCTCCCTCCATGATAAAACTGATATTGACAGGCAGGTCATCATGGTGCTGCATGTATTTTCTCAAAGCACTCAAACGAGCTGTGATATGACCCTTATCATCGTCAACTCCACGCCCATACATGAAGCCATTGCGGACCGAAAGCGTAAAGGGATCCTCTGTCCAGACCTGATCCCCGTCCGCTGGCACAGTGTCATAGTGGTTATAGAAAATCAAGGTTTTGGCATCTGGACGCGAACTCTTGAAATGCGCCATGACAAAAGGCGCCGTATAAGTCTCATCAATCTCCACTTCAGCCCCAACACGCTTGAAAATCTCACCCAGATAGTTGGCAACTTCTTTGAGCCCCACCTGTTGGGCAAAGACCGACTTCTTAGAAATCAAGGTACGCAAAACCTCAAAATAATGCTGGGCCACATGATCCTTTTCAAATTTTTCAATCTGTTCTTGTTCGCTAGGAAAAACCATATTCTCTCTACCTTTCTATGAACTACTCTTCCTGACAATCCATGCTCTAACAAAAGCAAGAGGTGGAATTTTCTCTCCCACCTCCCTGTTTCTTATTACCAAACTGGTTGATCCAAACCGTCTGATGTTTCTTCGATAACTTTTTTCACGTCATCTGTGTGGTAAGCTGCGATCACTTTCTTGATAGCATCAGCCTTAGGTGATGTTTCCCAATCTTTTTTCGCAACGATGATGTTGTACCATTGTTTTGAATTTTCATCAGCTTGTTCTTTGAAGAGCGCTTTCTTGTAGTCCAATTTTGCTTCTGTAACGAAGGTATTGTTTACAACGGCAGCATCAACTGATGACAATGAACGAGCTGTTTGGCTAGCGTCCAATTCAGTGATTTTCAAGTTCTTTGGATTTTCTTTGATGTTAGCAACTGTTGCAAGGGCAGTTCCTGAAACATCCAATTTAATCAAGCCAGCTGATTGAAGCAAGTAAAGCGCACGGCTTTCGTTTGTAGCGTCGTTCGGTACAGCGATTTCTCCGTTTGCTGGGATGTCCTCTACTTTAGTGTACTTGTTGTCACTTCCATTCAAACCTGAGTAAAGGCGAATTGGAGAGATGTAAGTATCTGCAATCGCTACAAGATCTTTCCCATTTTCTTTGTTCCAGTTGTTCAAGAAGTTATAGTGTTGGAAAGCGTTCAAGTCTACTTCGCCGTCAGCAGTTGCCTTGTTTGGTTGTGAGTAGTCTGTGAACTCTGTAAATTCCAAGGTAATGCCGTCTTTTTTAACCAATTCTTGGATTTTATCCCAACGTTTTTCTTCAGAACCGCTACGGTTAACAGTTGCGATTTTGATAGTTGTTGCATTGTCTGCTTTCTTTTCTGAGTTTCCGCAAGCGACAAGAGCCAAACCTGCGACTGTAGCAAGGGCTGCTACACCAAGCCATTTTTTGATTTTCATGATTCTTTCTCCTTAAAAATAATACCTTACTAGTATCTCACAATTTGTTTGATTTCACAAATTGTTATTAGATAGTCAGATATATAGTTTAAAACTATATACTTAAAAATTGAGAAATCACCCATCTTACTCAGAATGGATGACTTCAAGAAATTATTTAATATCAGCTTCTGCTGGTAGATAAGTGTCTCCGAAGAATTGTTTTGACAATTTTTCAAGAGTGCCATCTTTGTAGAGTTCTTGGATACGTTTGTCTACAAATGTTTTCAACTCATCTTGACCTTTGGCAAGAAGTGGGTAAACGTAAGGTTGTTGGTCGCTTGGAAGTTCAATAACTTTCAAGTTGTCCAAACCTTGGTTCTTGATAACTGTTTCAACACCGATTTTATCAAAAATCTTGTAGTCAAACTGGCCATCGCTCAAGCGTCCCATGATTTGTTGGAAGTCTGCTCTAGTATAGTTAAGGACAGTTGGATTATCTGAGTGTTGCTTGTTATAGTCTTCTAACTGTTTAGCTGATGTTGTCCCTTGAACAACTTCTGTTGATTTTCCACCAATATCATCAAGTGATTTGATGCTAGAGTCGTCCTTCTTCACTACAAGAACGTTAGGGTTTTTAGCAGTTGGGGCTGCGTAAAGGTATTTTTCAGCACGTTCTTTGGTGTAGCTGATGTTGTTAACGGCCATTTGGTAACGGTCAGCATCCAGTCCTGCAAAGACACCTGACCACTCTGTCTTCTCAAACTTGACATCATACTTGTCAGAGTCTTTAAAGATAGCGCGAACCACTTCAATTTCATAACCAGTCAATTCACCATTTTCTTCATAGTTGAATGGTTTTGGTGAAGCATTGGTTGCAACGATAATTTCTTTCTTGCTAGTTGCTTCTCCTTCTTTTTTAGCACCACCTGAGCAAGCTGCTAGCACACCTGCAGCAACAAGTCCTAAGGCAGCAAGAGATGAGTATTTAACGATTTTTTTCATGTCATTTCCTCCAAAATAGAATACCTTATAATCTTAACAGAAAAAGAGCATTTACGCCATTATATGATATCTATCTCTGTGATAGGTTTTCTTTATGGCTGATTTAAAAGACCAAACGCAAGACAGCAATCAAGACTACTCCAAAGAGAACTGTTCCGACTAGATTGCGGTAGCGAAAGGCTACCCAAGCTGTTGGAAAGACGGCTAAGAAGTCTAGCCATTTAATTTGAGGAAGGCTCCCAACCTTACCTGTCACTACGCTTGAAAGAATCAAGGCAAAGATAATAGAAACGGGCAAGAACTTCAAAAAACGCTCAACGATCGCAGGAAGGCCCTTATACTTGACCAAGATGAAGGGAATCATACGGGGAATCCAAGTCACCAAGCCAGAGAAAATAACTGCTAATAAAAGATACTTACTGACCATCTAAAACCACCCCCATTGTACAACCTAGCAAGGTCGCAAACAGAACAGCTAGTGACTGAGACACCACTGTCAAGAGCAAAAAGAAGGACACCGCAACAACCGCTAGAATAATAAGCAGATTGCGGACAGGAATCCGTCTTTGCATAATCTGGAATTGCGAAGCAAAAATCCCGATGAACATCCCAACCAAAGCAAAGTCCAGCCCAAAGATTTCTGGATTTGGCAGCAGGGCACCTAGAGCTGTTCCAACCACTGTCCCCACAAACCAAGCCACATAGCTGTTGAGATTGTTTCCGTGCATCCACATAGGATTGACCTTGTCTGTATGGGCCAATTCACCCATCAAAACGCCGTAAGTCTCATCTGTCAAGAGGCTAGACATACCGATATTTTGCCAGAGACTGGTATGACGGAAATAGGTTGACGCATGCAAGCTCAACAAAAAGAGACGCAAATTGATTAGAAAAACCGTCATAGCAATAGCTGCCACAGGAGCTTGAACCGCAATCAGTGCCAACATGGCAAACTGGGCACTCCCAGCATAAACAAAGAGGCTCATCAAGCCCATCTCTACAGGTGTCACATAGGGCGCACCAATAATCCCACAGGCAAGGCCAATACTGACATAACCAAGGGCCGTTGGCATGGCTGCCTGTGCCCCCTCCCAGAATCCTTTTTCTTTCATCTTTCTCCTCATATTGTCTTAATAAATGGGCTGAAAAGGCTCCAGCCACAGCATGAACTATTATAACACATTCAGGAAAGAGAAAAAAGTCTGTTGATTGTAATCAGACAGACTCCATTTTATTCCATAGTATCAAAAGCGAGACTTGGTTTGGCATTGAGGTCCAAGTTTGCAAAGTTTTCTTTGTTCCACTCGCTGACGCTGGCATAGGCAATCATACCTGCATTGTCTCCGCAAAGACGCAGAGGTGGAATGATGACCTTGACATCTGTGATTTCAGTTGCTAGGTGTTCTCTGAGGCCTTTATTGGCTGCCACGCCACCTGCCACGACAAGGGTTTTAACAGGGTATTTCTCCAAAGCCTTCTTAGTTTTTGCCATAAGAATATCCAAGACAGCTGCTTGGAAGGAAGCACACAAATCCTCTGTGGACAAGCTTTCTCCCTTTTGCTCGGCATTGTGGTGAAGATTGATAAAAGCCGATTTCAAACCTGAGAATGAAAACTCCAGATTATCTTCCTTAATCATGGCACGAGGAAAATCATAAATATCCTGTCCCTGATGAGCTAGCTCGTCAATCTCACGACCTGCAGGATAGGTCAAGCCCATGACACGGCCGACCTTATCATAGGCCTCACCAACCGCGTCATCTCGCGTTTCTCCAACAATCTTGTAGTCACCCGCCTCAGAAACATAAACCAACTCTGTGTGTCCACCGCTGACCAAGAGGGCTAGCAAGGGAAACTCCAAAGGCTCCACGCTCTGAGCTGCCATGAGGTGACCAGCCATGTGGTTAACAGGGATGAGTGGAAGTCCATGTGCCCAAGCAAAGGCCTTAGCAGCTGACAAGCCAACTAGCAAGGCTCCGACCAAGCCTGGTCCATAGGTAACAGCCACAGCTGTCACGTCCTCTTCGGTAATCCCTGCTTCTGCCAACGCCTCCTCGATGCAGGCTGTAATGACCTCGACATGGTGACGACTGGCTACTTCAGGCACTACGCCCCCAAAACGTTTGTGACTCTCAATTTGACTAGCAATGACATTGGACAAGAGCTCATCGTCGTTTTTCAAGACGGCGACACTGGTCTCATCACAGGATGTCTCAAATGCTAAAATATATCTATCCTTCATCTATTTCTCTCTTCATGATGATGGCGTCCTCGACTGGATCATGGTAGTAGGCCTTGCGCTCAGCGATGACCGCCATCTTTTCTTTCTTGTAAAATGCTTGCGCTCGTTGATTTGACCTTCTGACTTCGAGGAAAATCTCCTTGTCTGTCGGCAATTGAGCAAACAAGGCTGACGCAATTCCCTGACCCTGATAGGCTCCTTTGACAGCGATTTGCAGGACTTCTGCTTCAAAGATATTTTCCTGCACAGCTAGAAATCCAATCACTTCGGCCCCATCATAAGCCAGAACATACCAAGTCTGGTCTTGGGACAGATCTGCTTGGATTTGTTCCAGCGTCCAAGGACTGACTGGGTAAACAGCTGCCATCACAGCGTAGATGGCTTGAGCCAAGTCAGGTTGCTGTTGGATTCGTTTGATTTCTATCATAGGCGTTTAATGTAGGACTCGCCAGATTCAGTGTGGTTCTTGAGCCAGTTTTCCTCAGCCTCGACTCGTTTGAGGTAATTCGGCACAAAATCATGCAAGGAGTCTGCTTCCTTGTCCCAGGCCCAGAGAGCTAGATTAGCTGCATTTGGCAAGGTTTCTTTGAGATTAGTCCTTGGCAAGTGTTCTTGAATCTGCTCCACAAAGGGGCCAACTTCTCCGACAAAGGTTACTTGACTAGCACCCTTGATTAACTCAATCACTCGCTCAAAAGGCAGGTGCGCTTCTGGCATGACAGGTTTGGCATTTTCATAAAATCCTGCATAAACATTGTTGCGACGCGCATCCATCAAAGGAACGAACAAGCCTTCTTGTTGGTAGGGCACCAGAGCCAAGAGGCTAGACATACCAACCAACTCAATGTTCAGAGTATGAGCCAAAGTCTTGGCAGTTGCTACCGCAATTCGCAAACCTGTGTAGCTACCTGGCCCTTCCGCTACCACGATTCGATCCAAATCCTTGGGCGTCCAATCCAAACTTGCCATCAAAAAATCGATGGCAGGCATAAGGGTAATACTGTGATTTTTCTTAATATTAATCGTCGTCTCGGCAAGAACCTGCTTGTCCTCTAAAATAGCGAGAGAAAGAGCCTTGCTAGACGTATCAAAAGCTAATACTTTCATAACACATTCCTATCTTTTTGTCTGCTTACTATTATACTACAAAAGCTGGCACATGGGAATTTTCTTTGCCCCCAAACAAAAATGCCTATACTTAGCTAAAAAATAATTCGCAAATAAAATTCAAAAAAATGCTCACTTTTCCTTTTCTTTTCCGAATATAAAAGTGAACAAGAAAAAAGGAGGAAAGTTCAATGACAAATTTTGACGTTCTTGACAATCAATTTTTATCCCTATCTGAAAATGAATTATCAGATATTGATGGCGGTCTCGCTCCCTTGGTTATCTTTGGAGTAGCAGTATCTTGGAAAGCTATTGCAGGTGGAACAGCACTTGTAGGTTCTGGTTTGGCAGCTGGTTATTTTTTAGGAGGAGATTAATATGATGAAAGATTTAAACAACTATCGTGAAATTTCTAATAAGGAATTGCAAGAAATCAAGGGTGGTTTTGGTGTAGGTGTTGGTATCGCTTTATTTATGGCAGGTTATACCATTGGGAAAGATCTCCGTAAAAAGTTTGGTAAGTCATGCTAGATAAAAGATACATTTTTAGAAGGATAAATTTTATTATCTTTATCTCTTACAGTTTGCTAAGCATTCTCAATGATTTAAACATTACTACTATCCCTTTACCAATTGATCTATCTGTTTGTATTGTTTTATTTTTATGCTTCAACTCTATTTTTGAGCAGAACAATGACTCCCATAAAAATAATAAGCTCTGAAAATTCCATTGTCATGTCATTTAGAAAAATGCAAAGACCGCCTCATCTTGATAGATGGGGTGGAATTTTCGTGTCATGAATCTACTATCTTTTACCCCAAAACAAAAATGCCCCAGCATAAGCGGGGCATCTAAGCATTTAATCCAAAGTAAAATACAAACCAAACGACATAGGTTACGAGGAGGAGAAAAAGCGAGTAGAGAGTCACAAAGGTAATTTTCCACAAGAACTTGGTTTGTCGTCGTTCCAGTTTGGCAAATAGAAGATTCCCCGCATAAACGCAAGCAACAAAAACAATAAAAGCTACCAAGCGAGCTCCGATAGCAAAAGCAAATAAGTTATACATAGGGCAACCTCCTTGACTTAAAAACTATATGGAATTATGACAAGCAATAAATTTCACTTCCATTATCAACATAACACATTTTCTTTATTTTTGCAAGCGCTTACTCGGCGAATCGACCCATGACTTTCTCGTTTCCGTCTTTTACTAATTTTTCATTTTGTGGTATAATTGAAATAATTGTAACGAATCAAGGTCAATCTAGACACAAAATGGAATGAAATCAAGCAAATCTATGCTAAAAGTTTGGAATAAGCTGACCTGTAAAATAGAAAGGAACTATATGATTTACAAAGTTTTTTATCAAGAAACAAAAGAACGTAGCCCACGTCGTGAAACAACACGCGCACTTTACCTAGACATCGATGCCAGCTCAGAACTTGAGGGTCGTATCGCTGCTCGCCAACTTGTCGAAGAAAATCGCCCAGAGTACAATATCGAGTATATCGAACTCTTGTCTGACAAATTGCTAGATTACGAAAAAGAAACTGGCGCCTTCGAAATTACGGAGTTCTAATATGGCCTATACTCTTAAACCTGAAGAAGTTGGCGTTTTTGCCATCGGTGGTCTGGGAGAAATCGGGAAAAACACATACGGGATTGAATACCAAGATGAGATTATCATCGTCGATGCTGGGATTAAATTCCCAGAAGATGACTTGCTGGGTATCGACTATGTCATTCCTGATTACTCCTACATCGTAGACAACATCGACCGCGTCAAGGCTGTTTTGATCACACACGGACACGAGGACCACATCGGTGGGATTCCATTCCTGCTCAAGCAAGCAAATGTCCCTATCTATGCCGGACCACTTGCCTTGGCTTTGATTCGTGGGAAACTCGAAGAACACGGCCTCTTGCGCAACGCCAAACTTTACGAAATCAATCACAACACTGAGTTGACCTTTAAAAATCTCAAGGCAACTTTCTTTAGAACCACTCACTCTATTCCAGAGCCTTTGGGGATTGTCATTCATACTCCTCAAGGGAAAATTGTCTGTACGGGTGACTTCAAGTTTGACTTAACACCAGTTGGTGAACCAGCAGATTTGCACCGTATGGCAGCCCTTGGTGAAGACGGTGTACTCTGTCTCCTGTCTGACTCAACAAATGCAGAAGTGCCAACCTTTACCAACTCTGAAAAAGTCGTTGGTCAGTCCATCATGAAGATTATCCAAGGTATTGAAGGACGTATCATCTTTGCATCCTTTGCCTCAAATATCTTCCGTCTCCAGCAAGCAACAGAAGCCGCTGTTAAGACTGGACGTAAGATCGCGGTCTTTGGTCGTTCCATGGAAAAGGCCATTGTCAACGGAATCGATCTTGGCTACATCAAAGCTCCTAAAGGAACCTTTATCGAGCCAAATGAAATCAAAGACTACCCTGCAGGCGAGGTTCTTATCCTCTGTACAGGTAGTCAGGGTGAACCTATGGCGGCCCTCTCTCGTATCGCCAACGGAACCCACCGTCAGGTACAACTCCAACCAGGCGATACGGTTATCTTCTCTTCAAGTCCAATCCCTGGAAACACTACTAGCGTCAACAAGCTGATCAACGTCATTTCTGAAGCTGGTGTCGAAGTTATCCACGGTAAGGTTAACAATATCCATACATCTGGACACGGTGGTCAGCAAGAGCAAAAACTCATGCTCCGCTTGATTAAGCCAAAATACTTCATGCCTGTCCACGGTGAATACCGCATGCAAAAAGTCCATGCTGGACTAGCAGTGGATACTGGTGTTGAGAAGGACAATATCTTTATCATGAGCAATGGTGATGTGCTTGCCCTTACTGCTGATTCTGCTCGTATCGCAGGCCATTTCAACGCCCAAGACATCTATGTCGATGGAAATCGTATCGGTGAAATCGGTGCTGCTGTCCTCAAAGATCGTCGTGATTTATCTGAAGATGGTGTCGTTCTGGCAGTCGCAACTGTTGACTTCAAATCGCAGATGATTCTATCTGGTCCAGACATCCTCAGCCGAGGCTTTGTCTACATGAGAGAGTCTGGCGACTTGATTCGCCAAAGCCAGCGTATCCTCTTCAATGCAATTCGTATCGCACTAAAAAACAAGGATGCTAGCGTGCAATCTGTCAATGGTGCCATTGTCAACGCTATTCGCCCCTTCCTCTATGAAAATACAGAACGTGAACCGATTATCATCCCGATGATCCTCACACCAGATGAAGAATAAAGCAAGAAAACAGCCCCGAAGACGGAGCTGTTTTTTCTATGCTTTCTTTTTAGATTAAAACTCAATAAAAATCGAAATCAGACTAGAAGGCTAGGCGAAAGCATAACTTAAGTTAGGTGAGCCGAAGCCGACGACGTATCATTTTGATTTTTGAAGAGTTTTAGAAATACTACGATTTTTACCTTCAAGATACACCATCAAAATAGAAATGTCTGCTGGATTTACTCCCGAAATACGGCTGGCTTGGCCGATGGTTTCTGGATTGATGAGTTTGAACTTCTGACGGGCTTCTGTCGCGATAGAATCAATATCATCCCAGTCAATATTGGCTGGAATGCGTTTTTCTTCCATGCGTTTCATCTTGGCAACCTGATCCATGGCTTTTGAGATATAGCCTTCGTACTTGATTTCTGTTTCAATCAATTCGATAATCTTGTCATCCAAGTCCTCTGCTGCTGGTCCGATGAAAGCCACCACATCTTGATAAGAAACTTCTGGACGGCGAAGGAATTCCTTAGCTGTCACTGCATCTGTCAACGGCTTGAAGCCCATCTCCTCAACCTTGGCATTGATTTCCTTGACTGGCTTGAGTTTAATACTGTCTAGGCGTTTCATTTCATTTTCAAATTGATTTTTCTTGATTTCAAAACGAGCCCAACGTTCATCGTCAACAAGCCCAATCTCGCGCCCCATCTCAGTCAAACGCATATCGGCATTGTCATGACGGAGAATGAGGCGATATTCAGCACGACTGGTCAAGAGACGGTAAGGTTCAATGGTCCCCTTGGTCACCAAGTCATCAATCATGACCCCAATATAACCGTCACTACGCTTCAAAATCAACTCAGACTTGCCTTGGACTTTCAAAGCCGCATTGATACCCGCGATAATCCCTTGGCCAGCAGCTTCTTCGTAACCTGATGTTCCATTGGTCTGACCAGCAGTGAATAGACCTGAGATTTTCTTGGTTTCCAGAGTCGCACGCAACTGATGAGGCAAGACCATATCGTACTCGATGGCATAACCTGTTCGCATCATCTCTGCATTTTCCAAACCTTTGATAGAATGAACCAGCTCACGTTGGACATCCTCAGGCAGACTAGTTGATAGGCCTTGAACATAGACTTCCTCAGTATTGCGCCCTTCTGGCTCTAGGAAGAGTTGGTGGCGTTCCTTGTCCGCAAAGCGCACAATCTTGTCTTCAATCGATGGACAATAACGAGGTCCCACTCCTTTGACCACACCTGTAAACATAGGCGCACGGTGGAGATTGTTTTGGATAATCTCATGACTAGTACCATTGGTGTAGGTCAACCAGCATGGCACTTGGTCCTTGACATAATCCTCATCACGTGAAGTGTATGAGAAATGATTAGGCGCTTCGTCTCCTGGCTGAATCTCGGTCACATCGTAATTGATAGAAGAAGCCTTGACACGTGGAGGTGTTCCTGTCTTGAAACGACCAATTTCGAGTCCTAATTCCTTGAGGTTGTCAGCAAGGTTAATAGAAGCTAGGCTGTGGTTAGGACCTGATGAGTACTTGAGGTCTCCGATGATAATTTCCCCACGGAGGGCTGTTCCTGTCGTCACGATAACAGCCTTGGAAGCATACTCTTGATGAGTTGCTGTACGAACACCGACAACCTTGCCATCTTCCACCAAAATCTCATCAATCATGGTCTGACGAAGGGTCAGATTTTCTTGATTTTCAACCGTCTTGCGCATTTCCTTGGAGTAAAGCTCCTTGTCAGCCTGCGCACGAAGGGCACGGACAGCTGGCCCCTTCCCTGTGTTAAGCATCTTCATCTGGATGTAAGTCTTATCAATGGTTTTGGCCATCTCGCCACCGAGGGCATCAACTTCACGTACAACGATCCCCTTGGCAGAACCACCGATAGAGGGGTTACAAGGCATAAAAGCCAGCATTTCAATGTTGATGGTCGCAAGTAAGACCTTACAGCCCATACGGCTAGCAGCTAAGGAAGCCTCGACACCAGCGTGTCCCGCACCAATTACAATAATATCGTATTCTTCAGTAAAATTATATGTCATTTCTTAACCTTTCAAAAATTTCTCGCAAATAAGGAACTAACTTCTCCTCCTCCTCTAAAGCTTGAGCCAGAGTAACCCATTTAAAGTGCGTATGCTCTTCAGGATCTAATCTGATAATTGGCTTCTCCCCAACCCACTCTGCTTTATAAACTAAGCGAGTAAAGACCGTATCCTTAGAGGTATCCAGTTGACTATCTTCGTGAAGAAGTTTGAGCGAACTGCTATCTAGCCTAACTCCCGCTTCTTCAATACATTCTCTAAGAGCTCCATCTCGCGGAAGTTCACCCTTTTCAACCCCGCCACCAGGAATATCCCAGTAAGTTGGATAAACATTGGGTTGTCCTCTTTTAATTTCCGAACGCTGAATGAGCAAATAATCATCACCACTATGAACAAGTACATGGGCAATAAGCTTAACCATCATTTTTTCTCCTATTCCTCAAGATGAATGTGTCTTAGTTGGCCGTCCCAATCTGGTAAGGCTGTTTTTAAAAAGGCTGGGACTAGTTGGAAATCCTGAAGCTGGCCCAAGTCAATCCACTCACAGGGCTGCCTTTTCTCATCTTCCTGCATGGTCAATGGGGCATCTTCAAGCAAATCCACTAAGTAATGAAACTCGATATTGTGATAGTAAACACCGTCCTGCTCAAAACAATTTTCAACCACGAAAGCTAGTTGCCCAGCTTGAGCTTCGACACCCAGTTCTTCCCTCACTTCACGGACTACTGCGTCTTCCGTGCTTTCATTGACTTGAATCGCACCGCCGATAGTATAATACTTGCCCTCATCTTTGGTGACTAGAAGCTTGCGATTTTGGACAATCAAAGCTGTCGCTCGAACACCAAAAACCGTATTGTCTACTTTGGTCCGAAAGTCTTGCTGAGTCATTCTTGTCCTTTCCCTTAAACGACACAAAAACAGTCAAAACTCCAAAGAAGTGCAGGACAAAAAAGCCTGCAACATCCATGAGCTTTGACCATCATTTCTATTGCTTTTATTATTGTAGCAAATTGAGAAAATTTGTCAATCTAAATGTACTGACAAACTTGTCCATCGCGGTAAGCATTGTCAATCAAACCGCCACCTAGACACTCTTCGCCATCGTAAAAGACAACTGCCTGTCCTGGTGTGATGGCGCGTTGCGGTTCTGCAAAGATAACCTCTGCCTTATCTCCTTTGACATGGACGGTCACCTTAGAATCAGGCTGACGGTAGCGGAATTTTGCTGTGCATTCTAGCGTAAACTCCTCTGGCATATCACGAGTAAAGTGGACTTGGCTAGCCTCTAGGCTGGTTGACATGAGCGAATCATGGTAGAAGCCTTGTCCGACATAGAGGATATTCTTGCTCAGGTCTTTTCCGACAACGAACCAAGGGGCATTGTCACCGCCGTGTTGTCCACCGATACCAAGACCGCCACGCTGACCGATTGTATAATACATAAGTCCTGCATGCTCTCCCATATCGCGACCATCCACAGTCATCATGCGACCAGGCTGAGCTGGCAGGTAGTTGCTGAGGAAATTTTTAAAGTTCTTTTCTCCGATAAAGCAAATCCCTGTCGAGTCTTTCTTCTTAGCAGTCGCAAGGCCTGCTTCTTCTGCTAGTCTGCGTACTTCAGGTTTTTCCAAATGTCCCAAGGGGAACATGGTTTTTTGGAGTTGTTCTTGCGACAGTTGACTGAGGAAATAGGTTTGGTCCTTGCCATTGTCCACGCCACGAAGCATATGAACAGTACCATCTTCATCACGCGCCACTCGGGCATAATGCCCAGTCGCTACATAGTCTGCCCCCAAGGTCATGGCATAGTCCAAAAAGGCCTTGAACTTGATTTCCTTGTTGCACATAACATCTGGATTTGGCGTGCGTCCTGCACGGTATTCCGCTAGGAAATACTCGAAAACGCGGTCCCAGTACTCTTTTTCAAAATTGACAGAGTAGTAGGGAATGCCAATCTGGTCTGCCACCGCAGCCACATCCTTGTAATCTTCGGTCGCCGTACAGACGCCGTTTTCATCTGTGTCATCCCAGTTCTTCATGAAGATACCGATCACATCGTAGCCCTGCTCCTTAAGAAGAAGAGCCGTCACCGACGAATCAACACCACCACTCATCCCCACAACAACACGTGTTTTAGAGTTATCACTCATGGTAAGTCTCCCATCTATTCGTTTATTTATACCCCTCAAAATTCTATTTACTATGACTTTCAATAGAATTTCTTCGAGTATAGTCTTTTCGTTTGCTTTTAGTAGTAAAATGGTCTGGGAGACCATTTTAGCCTATCATCTTAAAATGAAAATATGATAGGCAACGAGTCGCAAGCATAACTTGAGTTCGCTCAATCAGTCTGGGAGACTGATTGAGGTTATAAATCAGACAAGCTCAGCTTGCATCTCATTTCGAGTTAACGACGTAATAAAAGATAAACGAAATGACTAGTTCACGATTGAAGGTCGTGTGTGCTTTAACGATTGAAGGTCGCTTGAGCAGTATTCATTATAACACGCTTGGTTGGAGAAGACAAGAAAGAGGCTGTCAATCGACCAACCTCTTGTTCTGAACCTATCAATCTATCACTTTTTAGCTTCATTCGCTTTCTTAGCGACTGCAATCTGGTATTTCACTTGGTCAAACCCTGTACCTCCCAAGGAATTTCGTCTTTGAACAGCGGTTTTAGGTTGCAAGTAAACATAGATATCCTCGGCAATGAGGGAATGATAGGTTTGTAATTCCTCCAAAGTCCAATCTTGAATATTTTTAGCAGACTTGATAGAGTCTAGCACTAATCTTCCCACAACCTCATGAGCTTCTCTAAATGGCAAGCCTTTCCCTGCCAAATAATCTGCCAACTCAGTTGCATTTGAAAAATCCTTCTCTGTCGACTCTTGCATTTTTTCCTTGTTTACCTGCAAGCTAGATAACATACCTGCCAATACATCCAAAGAATTTAAAATCGTTTCGACCGTATCAAACATCCCTTCCTTATCCTCTTGCAAATCCTTATTATAAGCTAAGGGCAGGGACTTCATGACTGTCAATAGTCCAAACAGATTCCCATAAACTCTACCAGTCTTTCCTCGAATCAACTCAGCCATATCTGGATTTTTCTTTTGGGGCATAATAGAGGAACCTGTTGTAAACGTATCTGACAAGGTAATGAATTGGTACTCAAAACTACACCAATTGATTATTTCTTCACAGAAACGGCTCATATGCATCATGAGTATGCTGGCATTGGATAGAAACTCTAAGATAAAATCGCGGTCACTAACAGCATCCAAAGAATTTGTATAAGGTTGCTTAAACTCCAGCAAATCGCTAGACAATTGGCGATCAATGGGGAAAGTCGTTCCTGCCAAAGCTGCCGCACCTAGAGGGCATAGGTCTGTATGCTTCTGGTTAAATTCAAAACGTTCACTGTCTCTCTGAAACATATTGTAGTAAGCCATCAGGTGGTGGGCAAAACTAATAGGCTGAGCATGTTGCAGATGGGTATAGCCCGGCATGATTGTCTCCACATGATTTTCCGCCAAGTCTAATAAAACACCCTTGAGATAAGCCAGTTTATCTAGGACATGGCCTAGTTGCTCCTTGAGATACAAGTGCATATCTGTCGCAACTTGGTCATTTCGAGAACGAGCCGTATGTAACTTCCCTGCAAGGGGACCAATTTTTTCTGTCAGCAACACTTCCATATTCATATGAATATCTTCGTTTGCGATATCAAAGTCAAGTTGGCCTGCCTCTAGCTCTTCTAAAAGCTCTTTCAAGCCTGCTTGAATCTTTTCTGACTCATTCAAACTCAAAATGTCCGTCTGGCCCAACATCTGAACGTGGGCTAAGGAACCAATCACATCAAATTTAGCTAATTTCTGGTCAAAAGATATACTCGCACCAAAGCGCTCTACCCAGTCTTCGACAGTACCTTCAAAACGACCACCCCATAATTTTGTATTCTTAGCCATATCACATCCACCTCTCTATCCAATCGCCCTATTTGGCGCTTTTTTGAACCTCAGAATGAACCTTGGTTGGAAGTCCCCACAACTTAATAAAGCCAATAGCTGCATCTTGGTCAAAGGTATCTGCACTGGTATACGTCGCCAAATTTTCATCGTAAAGTGAATTTGGTGATTTCCGAGCCACGACCTGAGCACTCCCCTTATACAGTTTAACTTTTGCAGTCCCATTGACAACTTTTTGAGTCTCTTTAATATAAGCAATCAAGGCTTGTGTAGCCGGACTAAACCACAAAGCATTATAAATGAGATTTGATAATTCATTTTCTATGATTGGTTTAAAATGAGCCACTTCTCTCACAAGCGTCAAATCCTCAATTTCCTTATGAGCTGTCAGCAAGGTCACTGCCCCTGGACACTCATAGATTTCTCTTGATTTAATCCCCACCAAGCGATTTTCCACGTGGTCAATCCGTCCGACCCCATGTTTCCCAGCTATTTCATTGAGTTTTTGAATCAAATCTGCCAATTTTAGCCCTTCTCCATTGAGGGAAACTGGAACACCTTCACTAAACTCAATCTCAATGTATTCTGGCGTGTCTGGAGCTTCCTCTGGAGAAGATGTGATACCAAAGGCTTCTTCTGGAGCCTGATTCCATGGATTTTCCAAAATACCACACTCATTGGCACGTCCCCAAAGATTTTGGTCGACAGAGTAGGGATTGTCAAGGTCAGCAGGAACAGGCACCCCATTTTCCTTAGCATAATGAATTTCTTCCTCCCGAGACCATTTCCATTCACGAACTGGAGCAATCACTTTTAAATTGGGATCCAAGGCTGCAATGGATACTTCAAAACGCACTTGGTCATTCCCCTTACCTGTACAACCATGAGCAATTGTAGTCGCTCCTGTCTGATGCGCTATTTCAACCAATTTTTTAGAAATAAGCGGACGGCTCAAGGCAGATACCAAGGGGTATTTTTGTTCATAGTAGGCGTGTGACTGGAGAGCCACTAGCACATAATCTGTAGCAAATTCGTCCTTAACATCAATGACATAAGATTCGACTGCCCCAACCTTAAGAGCCTTATCATGGATGAAATCTAAGTCTTTCCCTTCACCCACATCCATACAAACTGCAACAACATCATAGTCTTTCTTTAACCAGGTAATAGCAACTGATGTGTCTAAACCGCCAGAATAGGCCAAAATTACTTTTTCTTTACTCATGTTCTTTTCCTTCTTTCTATTTTTCAATGGATGCTTTAAAGGCATCATCAATAAGTTTGTCTAATTCTCCAGACTCCTTCAACTTTTGAATGGTTTTATCGACTGCCTCTTTCAATTCCTTGCTATCTTTTTTCATGGCGACCGCGTAGGAATCATCTTGCTCTTTTTCAAAATTGAGGTCTGCGATTGCTAAATCAGGATTATTTTCCACAAATCCCTTGGCAACTGGTTCTTCAAAAATAACGGCATCCACTTGTCCTGATTTTAAATCTGTAATTAAATTCCCATTTTTAGGCAGAGATACGAGGGATGAATTTTGTAGCAAATCTTTCGCCATCGTCTCTTGAATCGAACCTTTCTGTGCTCCGACCTTTTTCTGCGCTAAGTCGTTGACAGACTGATAAGTGGCTAAATCAGATTTTTTGACAATGAGCTTATTTTTTGAAGTATAGTAGGGAGTTGAAAAGTCGAACACCTTGCTCCGTTCATCTGTCTTAGAAACACCTGATATGGCAAGGTCAGCTTTTCCTGATTGAACACTAGCCAGTACATTGTCAAAACTCATGGGAGATAGTTCCAATTCGACACCTAGTTCTGTTGCGATAGCCTTGGCTAATTCGATATCTGAACCCACAATCTGATTTTTCCCATCAACCACTTTTTGATATTCAAATGGAGCAAAATCTGGATTGAGGGCTACAACCAATTTTCCTTTGGACTTGATGGCTTCAATTCCAGCCGATTGATTGTTACTACAAGCAAATAGTAGGGGGAGCATCACTAAACCAAACATCGTCATCAACACCTTCTTCATCTTATTCATAACAAAACCTCCTTTATGTTTATTCTTTTTTGTTGTATAAATAATACTCCTATCCTCATCGTTTGTCAAGCCTAAATTGAAAAAATTTTCAATTTGAAACAAAAAAACCTAGAAATACTACATAAAAATGTCATTCCTAGGCGTATTTATGCTATTTCTCTCTGGAAAACATGAGTATTCAGTCAGTCAAAAGAAGCCGAACGAACTCATTTCCCCTTGCCCAATTCAATGATACGATGACATTGTTGGGCTACATAAGTATCGTGGGTCACAATAATAACTGTTTTCCCCTCGCGATTCATCTCTAAGAGAAACTTCAAGACCAAATCTCTATTTTCAGGATCCAGCGAACCTGTTGGTTCATCGGCTAAAATCAGCTGGCTGGGTTTTAAGATGGCTCTAGCAACTGCAATTCGTTGTTGCTCCCCACCAGACAACTCGGAGACCTTTTGATGCAAAGTAGCTGACAAACCTACTCTCTCTAAAATCTCTTCCACCTTTTTAAGCTTGTCTTTCTTGGACAATTTCACATATTTCAGCGCCAGCATAAGATTGTACTCGACCGTTTCATCATCAATCAGGGCAAAATTTTGAAACAGATAAGAGATATGTTCACGGATTATTGTTTGCGACTTGGTAGAATTGACCGCTAGATTTGTCTGACCAAAAATCTCATACCGTCCGCTATAATCACCATCTATCAAACCTAATAAATTTAACAAGGTCGACTTACCACTACCACTCTTACCAACAATGGCTACCAAATCCCCCTGATCAATCCTGAGAGACAAGTTATCCAAAATCACTTTTCCCCCAATGGTTTTGGTAATATTTTCCAACTCAATCATAAGATGCCCCCTTTCAATAACTCTACTAGACTTCTTTTCTCCATCCTAGAAGCCAAGGCTAACACAAATAGTATATCCAGACATGTAAAGCCTGCAAAAAGTAGGAGTGGCAAGAGCGCATGGGCAAAGAAAATCAAGACTAGAAGAGGCAAACTATAGCCCAGCAAGAGCAGGACTAGGAGAGGGCGATAGCGATCGACCAGTTTCCACCCCATAAACTTCTTGGTAATGATATCCCTGCGCTTCAACAAGAAAGTGGTAACGAGTAAAAAGTAGGAGACAATCATACTGAGAAGAGCAAATAAGGCAAACAGAACGTTAAAATTACGAACAGAATCCCGATAGGTATCAACCATCCCCTCTTGAATTGCTTGAATCGATGAAAATTTTAAATAGCTACCATCAGATAATTTCTCAACTAACTCCGTAATCACTTTTTGATTTTGTTCTGTATTTTCAACTTTCATCGGGTTGTTTAAACCTGTCGTTGACAAGTGAGTCTTTTCTTCCCACATCATGTCTTGATCATTTACCAGACTAATGATTGGATTGTGGAGATTTTCCTTTCGCTCATTATTATAAGGGAAGAAAGACCAATCTCCTTCATAGTAGGCAATTTCTACATCCATATCTTCTATTGTTTGCTTTTGCTGATCTTCATACCTCATAGAAAGATAGGCGATGGATTTCCCCAAGAACTGATTCTTGCCTTCTTGTCCTTTGTCACTGGCTGGAAACAAAATCACCTTTTTAGTGCCGGTATCTGGTAGCTTGAATCCCTTGCTCTTTAGAAAATTGCTATTAGCATAGTAAACATCTACCTTATCAGGCAGTTGGTAGTTCTGCACTTGTTCAGCTTTGATGACTGGTTTGATAGGAAGACTCGTACTTCGCACATAGTTTACTTGTGTTTTTGCTAGCAAATCTTGATAAAATTGGTAGAAATAATCTGTAGATTTCCCTGAACCTGCTAGCTCTTCTTGCCACAGGTTATCATTGAGTTTGAAGGTTTCTAAGGTCAGGTAATTTCCTTGGCTTACCCACTGTTGCTGATAAGCAAGTTCTTTGTTTTCTTGTTCTAGACTTCTGCCTACCCCAATCAGTAAAACCGTCAATAAAACAGTTGTCCCTATTTTCATCACATAATTGAAGATGAGACCAAGTTTGACAGATGAAAAACCTTTCAACATGGAACTGACTGTCATTTTCTGAATCATCAGGTAGGTCAGCCAACTGATGAACAAATACAACTGTAAAAGCAGAAATTGGGATAAGAGTAAACTTGGAAACAGAAGTTTTGGCCTGTAGTCCAGCACTAAAAATAGTCCCAAGTCAATGATAAGACTTCCACCCAAGAGAAGATAAAAATTAGTCTTTACAAAACCAGCTAAAATCGCTCTGCTTTGGAAACCAAGTAACTTTTGAACCCCCACTCGTTTCATCTCCATCATCGGCTGATAAACTGTCATTAAAATCACAAGCAAGATTGCCAAGATAAAGATAATGATAGATAGTAACAACTCTTGATTTAGCACTCCAACCTGACTTCGGTAAGTGGGTTCTAATAAAATCGTCTTATCTATCTGGAAAAAATCACTCCACTTTTGTAGAATGGTATCGCGATCTATCTCTTTGCTGGAGGTAATCATGTAGCGCCCATTTACAGTATGGGATTTATCCTCAATATAGGATTGGAAGGTCTGGAGTCGAATGAGTTTCACCTTTAAAAAGGTGGGAATGGTTCCTAGATTATTGGGAAGGTCCTGGTTGCTGTAGACTCCCTTCTCATTCTTTGAAAAATCAAGAGAAGTCAAACCGAACTCCTGATAGGGGAAGGTTTCCTTATCAAAAACACCAGCCTTGACTGCCTCATCTCCATTATCTACTTTGATAATAGAGACCTTGTCTTGGCTTGCAACCTCTTCAAAAAACTGGAGAATCGTTTCTGTCGGTTTAGTGACATCTTTCAAGTACAAGTCAAATGAATAAGTTGTCTTGCCCATCTCCTGAATCCGCACTATTTCTCGTGTAACATTTACATTCAGGACAAAAAACGTAGTACACAGCAAGAGCAGGAGCATACAAAGATGACTGATTTTTTTCATAGAGATACCTCCCGTGAAGAGACGAAAGCGAGATAGGTGCAGGTACTTTTTATTTTTTACTAAATTTTAAATAGGTGTAAATAAATCCTGCACTTATAGCCAGAGTTGCCCACCATTTAAAATCAATATGCAAAAGTGAAAAGATTATAAAACTGATGATTAGCGAGGCTAAAATATAAACAATGATTAAAATTTTATTTTTCATAGGAATTGCCTTTCTGAATGGATTCTAGTATTTACAGCTTATTTGCAAAGTTTACAATAAGCTGTTAGGGCAATTGTCAATCAGAATGTTCTTTTATCTGTCAATAATCCTAGAAAATCTTGTCGTTTC
This sequence comes from Streptococcus humanilactis, assembly GCF_019448275.1. Lineage (GTDB taxonomy): Bacteria > Bacillota > Bacilli > Lactobacillales > Streptococcaceae > Streptococcus > Streptococcus humanilactis. The sequence continues at coordinate 186,886 of NZ_JAHXBZ010000003.1, forward strand.
AAGTCTGAGAAATGTTTGGTTGAAAGACTTCCTTTTTGAAGTCCATCATCTCTAACCTGTAAATAATAGCTGTGTTGGCTTGTTTTAATTGTCAAAAAATCGCCAAATACAAAAGCTCTTTTCCAGTTGCGAATCTCAAATTCTTTTATCTCTGATTTTGGAATGCGGATAAGTCCTTGCCGCAAATCACGATGATGCTCACTTGTGAAAGTCATCCCATTCCCAAGATTTCTTATCAGTAGTTCATCTGGAGTCACCATCACCAGCGCTATTTTAGTTAAGAAAATTTCAACTGTTGGTGGTAAAATCGCCAAATTAAACCAGGGATGTAGGTAACGATAAGCTAAGAAATAGTGAGGCTCCTCACCCAATCCTAGTTGTTTATATAAGGCCTTGACCTCACTATCTAACCTCGCTTCAAAAGACATATCCGAATGCTCTTCTTCCTTCCTCTGATTAAAATAACGCATCCAGACTAGGAAACCTATAAAGACTAGGACAAATATTCCTGATAAAAGATATTTTAAATTGTAGTTCATCACTTAACCTCCTGATTCACGACTCTACCTAAAGCAGAGTCGTGTTTATTTTGAAAATAGTTCCATCACAACTTTAAATAAGACTGGTGTCATTAAAATTAGGATAATTCCTATCACAAATATCATGACTACTCGAAAAAGCTCCTTATTTTTAAACATTTTAGCCCCCCTTTTCTAGCTACATCATAGTACTGTTAAGCCCATTTTAAAATTACACCAAACTTATTTTAGCTTTCTTCTTTACTTTTTATATTACTATGATACAATATTTTTAATTGGATTTTATTATTTGTTAACTTTTTTCACGAAAAGGAGAAAATCATGCGTTATGATTTCGGAAAGGTCTATAAAGAAATACGCGAGTCAAAAGGCTTGACCCAAGAAGAGGTCTGTGGAAATGTCATTTCAAGAACCAGCCTATCAAAAATTGAAAGTGGTAAAGCAACTCCCAAATATGAAAATATGGAGTTTCTTCTCCGGCAAATCAATATGAGTTTTGAAGAGTTTGACTATATCTGCCACCTCTATCAACCGAGCCAACGAACAGAAATCATGCAAACCTATCTCAATATGAGCTCAACCCTAGGGACTAGTGAACTCGAAAAACTATTTCAAAAATGCCAAGACTATCTCAAAACCCACCACGACCTGCCCATAGAAGAAATCAGAGATATGTTGGAAATTGTCATTCATATCCGTCAACATGGTACAGAGCAACTGTCAAACCAAGTGAAACAGACTGTCACAAAACTTTGGGAAAAAATTGAAAAACAAGATACATGGTATGAAAATGACCTAAAAATCCTCAATACCATCCTTTTCAGCTTTCCCATTGATCATCTCCATCTCATTACTGGAAAAATCCTGCAACGCTTGGAAGTCTATAAAAACTATCAACATTTATATGACTTACGAATGGCAATCCTACTCAATCTGTCCACCATTTACTTATACCATCAAGACAAAAACATGTGTCAACAAATCTGCTATACTTTACTAGAGGATGCCAAGAAAAAGAAAAGCTACGATAGGCTTGCTATCTGCTATGTTCGTATTGGGATTTGTAGGGATGATGCTAGACTTATCCAAAAAGGGTTCTCCCTTCTGGAGCTGACCGAGGAAACTTCTATGCTGTCCTACCTCAAAAAAGAAGTAGAGATCTATTCTCAACCGAAGGAAATATAAAAAGTCGAGGGATTTCCTCGACCTTTTCATATTATTCTGTTCGTTATTTCTTAATACCAGCCGTTGTTAAGCCAGAAGTTTTTAGCGGCTGTCCATGAACCGTAACGTCCTGCAACGTAGGCATCTGCTACACGTTCTTGGTTTTCAGCTGAGTAGTCACCGTTCAAGTATGAATCTGTCAATTGGTAACGTCCGATGTAACGTCCGTTTGTAGCTGTGTAGCTACCGCCTGATTCTTTTTGAGCGATCCATTCTTTGGCTTCTGCTTCAGATCCGCTTACAGTTGAAGCAACTGTTTCTTCTGATACTGTTTCGCTTACTACTGGAGTTTCTTCTGCTACTTCTGTAGTTTCTGTCACTGTAGCTGAAACAGCCTCATCTTGAGCTGCTGGAGCTTCATAAGTCGTTGAGGCTGGTGCTACTGGCGCTGCTGGACCGTCGATAACCAACTCTTGACCAACATAAATCATATGGATGTTGTCAATGTGGTTGTTTTCTGCCAATTTCTCAACTGTTGTGTTGTGAGTTTCAGCAATTTCTGAAAGTGTATCACCTTCTTTAACAGTGTAAGTTGATGATTCTTGAGCAGACACAAATGATGGAGCAAATACTGCAAACAAGGCAGCTACTCCTGCAAGAGTTGTTTTAATCTTTTTAGTTGTTGATTTCATATTTGAAAATTCTCCTTCTTTCTATAATTCTATGATACCCTTTAAATATTACCGTTTCTTGACACTTTTATGTAGAAATATTACAAAATTATTTTTTATTTCCCTAAATAAGGTATTTTTTGTCATAAAAGATACTATTTTTATGCTATTTGAGGTATTAGAAAGGTTTTCATCCACAATTAAAGTCAAGACCTTTATTCTTTGATATAATAGAGATAAGAATTTTTATAAGGGGAAACTGATGAAATCACTTCGTTTTCAATCTGTCTTTGATATCATCGGACCAGTTATGATTGGCCCATCTAGTAGTCATACCGCTGGTGCTGTTCGTATTGGGAAGATTGTCTCTTCCATTTTTGATGATACTCCGACAGAAGTCGAATTCCAACTTTTTAACTCATTTGCCAAGACCTATCGTGGTCACGGGACAGACCTAGCCCTTGTTGCAGGTATTTTGGGCATGGATACAGATGATCCTGAAATCCCAAATAGTCTGGAGATTGCACACAAGCGTGGCATCAAGATTGTCTGGACCATTCAGAAAGACAGCAATGCTCCTCACCCAAACACCACTAAAATTACCGTCAAAAATGCCCACAAGACCATCAGTGTGACTGGTATTTCAATCGGTGGCGGGAATATTCAGGTCACCGAACTCAATGGCTTTGCCGTCTCTCTCAATATGAATACACCGACTATCATCATTGTTCATCAAGATATTCCAGGTATGATTGCCCTCGTAACAGAAGCCCTTTCACGCTATGGTATCAATATCGCCCAGATGAATGTTACTCGTGAAAAAGCTGGTGAAAAAGCCATTATGATTATCGAAGTCGACAGTCGTAACTGTGATGAGGCCATCGAAGAAATTCGAAAAATCCCTCATCTCCATAATGTCAATTTCTTTAAATAGGAGGAAGCATGTTTTATTCTATCAAAGAATTGGTTGAGCAAGCAGATCTGGACTTTCAAGGAAATGTCGCAGAACTCATGATTACAACCGAGTTTGAATTGACCGGTCGCGAACGTGAAGAAGTCCTCCTTCTCATGGAACGCAATCTAGAAGTCATGAAAGCCTCTGTCCAACTTGGCCTCAATGAAAATAAATCTCGTAGTGGCCTGACAGGTGGAGATGCTGCCAAATTGGATCACTACATCAAAAACGGAAAAACCTTGTCAGATTATACGATTCTCTCGGCTGCCCGAAATGCCATCGCAGTCAATGAACACAATGCCAAAATGGGCTTGGTCTGTGCCACTCCGACCGCAGGAAGTGCTGGCTGTCTGCCTTCCGTTCTCACTGCTGCTATTGAAAAATTAGACCTCAGCCACGAGCAACAGCTGGATTTCCTCTTTGCTGCCGGTGCCTTTGGACTAGTCATCGCAAACAATGCCTCTATCTCAGGTGCTGAGGGCGGTTGCCAAGCTGAGGTTGGTTCAGCCTCTGCTATGAGCGCTGCCGCCTTGACTCTAGCTGCAGGAGGAACACCTTATCAGGCCAGTCAGGCCATTGCCTTTGTCATTAAAAATATGCTAGGCCTCATCTGTGACCCTGTTGCCGGCTTGGTTGAAGTTCCCTGTGTCAAGCGCAATGCTATGGGAGCTAGCTTTGCCTTCATCGCAGCAGACATGGCCCTGGCAGGTATCGAATCTAAAATCCCTGTGGATGAAGTTATCGATGCCATGTACCAAGTGGGAGCAAGCATGCCAACTGCCTTTCGTGAAACAGCTGAAGGTGGACTCGCTGCCACACCTACTGGTCGTCGCCTCCAAAAAGAAATTTTCGGAGAATAAGCTTATCAAATAGGAGAAACCATGACCTCTATCTCAGCTATCTTTTTCGATCTGGATGGAACCCTCGTCGACAGTTCTATCGGAATTCACAATGCCTTTACCCATACCTTTAAGGAGCTGGGGGTGCCTAGTCCTGATGTCAAAACGATTCGTGGTTTTATGGGACCGCCCCTTGAAAGTAGTTTTGCGACCTGCCTGCCCAAAGAACAAATTTCTGAGGCTGTGCAGATATACCGTTCCTACTATAAGGAAAAAGGCATCCATGAAGCTCAAATTTTCCCTCAGATTGTAGAATTGCTTCAAGAACTATCCAAGAATTACCCTCTCTACATCACCACTACAAAAAACACTCCAACCGCTCAAGACATGACTAAGAACTTGGGAATCTATCATTTCTTTGCTGGCATTTATGGTTCCAGCCCTGAGGCACCCCATAAGGCAGATGTCATTCGCCAAGCCTTGCAGACACATCAACTAGCACCAGAACAAGCCATCATCATCGGAGATACCAAGTTTGATATGCAGGGGGCTCAAGAAACAGGCATTCAGAAATTGGCCGTCACTTGGGGATTTGGAGATCAAGCAGATCTACTAAACTATCAACCTGATTATATCGCCCACAAACCCTTAGAAGCTTTGGAGTATTTTCAATAACATAGACTGGGCGACAACTCTATTTCATACTCTTCGAAAATCTCTTCAAACCACGTCAGTTTCTATCTGCAACCTCAACGCTGTGCTTTGAACAACTTACGGCTAGCTTCCTAGCTTCCTAGTTTGCTATTTGATTTTCATTGAGTATCAGAATAAAATGAAGCAAGTTTACACATAACAAAACGCATATTACCAAGGTTCTTCAGACCTGATAATATGCGTTTTTCTGTTTTTATTCAACGTGGGTGGTTTGATTGGCAAAGGCGATAATGGCTTGCTTCAACTCATCTCCACTAAGAGTGCGGAACTCTTCAATCTTTTGATCGATGGCTTCTAGAGGCATGACATTGACCTTACCAACGAAAATCTTATCCATAACCTGGTTATCAACAAGTTCGGTTGACACCAAGAGTTCTTCGTAAAGTTTTTCACCTGGACGGATTCCAACTTCAACAATTGGAATTTCGCTCTCAGTGTGTCCACTTAGAAGGACCATTTTCTTAGCCAAGTCATAAATCTTGACTGGTTTGCCCATATCAAGGATAAAGACTTCTCCATCTTTAGCATAAGCACCAGCATGGATAACCAAACGGCTAGCTTCTGGAATGGTCATGAAGTAACGGGTCATGCGGAAGTCTGTCACCGTTACAGGCCCACCTTCAGCAATCTGACGTTCAAAGACTGGAATCACACTACCACGGCTACCAAGAACATTCCCAAAACGAACTGCACAGTAGGTCGATTGGCTACGTTGATTAAAGCCAGTGACAATCAACTCAGCCACGCGCTTGGTTGCTCCCATAACATTTGGTGGATTAACCGCCTTATCTGTCGAAATCATAACCATCTTAGGTACTTTGGCTTCATCAACAGCCTTAGCAACATTGTAAGTTCCACGAATATTGTTTTTGAAGGCTTCTTTTGGATTGCGCTCCATCATAGGAACGTGCTTGTGGGCAGCCGCATGATAAACAATAGCAGGCTTGTACTGTTCAAAGACTTGCAACAAACGGTCATAGTCTTGAATATCGGCAATAACCGGTACATAATCAATCCCTTGGAACTTGCGAATCAATTCATGATAAACAAGGTAGATTGAGTTTTCCCCATGACCGAGCAAGACGATGCGTTCAGGATTGAAGCGACTAACTTGGCGACAGATTTCAGAACCGATTGAGCCACCAGCACCTGTGACTAAGATTGTCTTACCTGTCAGTTCTGCGCCCAGACGCGATTCGTCAAGACGAATTTCCTGACGTCCCAAAAGGTCCGTAATATCAATTTTTTGGAAGCCAGTAGCTGCTTGGTGAAGTCCTTGAACAACAGTTTCAACCTTAGGCATCTTGTAACATTTGACACCCAGCTTATTACACATCTGCAAGATACGCTCATATTCTGACGGGTCAAGCGACGGAATCGCAACGATAACACGCTCGATTTGATGGCGTTTGGCTAATTCAGGCAATTCATCATATGAACCCAAAACAGGAATCCCACCAAGTTTTTGGCCCTTTTTCTTAGCGTCCTTATCCAAAATACCGACCAGTTCCAAATCACTGGTTGGATGTTGGTAACTATCCATAAAGAGGGCTCCGCCATCACCAGCACCAATCAAGAAGGTTCGACGGTGTTCTCCATCGCCACTTCCTTTTTTGCGTCTAGAGTAGATTAACTGCCAAGTAATCCGTGGCAATAAAATCAAGAAGGTACTCAACAAGATAAAGAGAATGATGAAACGGATTGAAAAAAGTGGCAAGAAGGCATAGCAGATTCCATAAGACAAAACACTGCTAGCAGTCACACCAAAAAAGATTTTCATAAAGTCCGTAATCTTGCTGTAACGACTAATACTAGCATTCAACCCCCAAAATCCAATCATCAATTGATAGAACAGGAAGGCCAAACTCGTATAGATAATGTAGTCAACAGGTGCTGGATTAATCAAGCCGTAAAATAAAATATAAGATACAATGATGGAAACCACCATACTGAAAATATCAAATATTCCCCAGAAAACCTGCTTTTGTTGTTTATTTAAAATTTCCACCAGATCAATCACATAATCTGTTAGTTTTTTATTCATGTCAATCTACTCCTCCTTAAAAGAGCTGGATATTTATATTGTTATTATAACACTTTTTATCCAGTTTACGATTTGCTACAATCTTTTACTTGCTTTTTCTTAACAGTTTCATAAAAATAAACTGTCGGACAAATCCGGGACAAAGAGCAACAACCATCTGAATGGCAACACTCTTGGCATACTCCATGTAAGAAATTTGCCCTCTCTTCAGCATTCGTTGACGAGCTTGACGATAGAGTTTGAGATAACGCAGTCCTCCACGACGTTCAAACATCCCTGCTCCAACACGAACCCTACACAAGATTTGATCCAGATTTCCAGTCCTAGCTCCTGCAGCAATCATATTGAGCCAGAGGAGGTCATCCTCCATATAAAGGCCATCCTCATAGTTGCCTGCCTTGAGAACCATGTCCTTCTTGAACATAACAGTCATGTGGTTAAAGGCACTTCTCATCCTTTGATAAGCTACAATATCTGCATGTTGAGTTGGAACACGACGGTAAGAAACGATCTCATCAGGATTGTCAATAAACTCTGCAATATGTCCACCTAATAGGTCTAGCTTGTCCTTCTCCATTAGCTGAACCTGTTTCTCAAAACGATCTGGAACTGCTATATCATCCGTATCCATACGGGCAATAATATCATACTGACACTGCAAAACACCCTGTCGAAGAGCCAGACCCAAACCTTGATTCTGCTCAAGAGGATAGCGTTTCACTGGAATATCAGACTCAGCTTCAAGCTGATCTAATACCTGATAGAGCTCAGGTGTCAAAGGCCCATCCTCAACCAGAACCAATTCTCTCGGTTTCAGGGTCTGATTTTGAACACTCTCAATAGCATCCTTTAAAAATGTCGGATTTTCCTTGATATAGACCGACATCAATACGCTGATTTTTTGCTTTTCAGACACAGTTTTTCTCCAATGTATAGATTTCCTTCCACTATTTTATCATAATTTTCAAGACTTTCCCATTTTTATCTTGAAAGCCAGAAACCTTACTTGACATTATAAGGAAAAAACCTTAAAATAAGCTGTTATTAAAATCAGCTAGAAGAGGTATTATATGAAAAAGCAATCACTCTTTTTTGTTCCAGGTATTATCCTGATTGGTGTTTCCTTGCGAACTCCTTTTACTGTTTTACCCATTATTTTGGGAGATATTTCGCAAGGGCTGGGAGTAGAAGTTAGTTCGCTTGGTGTCTTGACCAGCCTTCCTCTCCTCATGTTTACCCTCTTCTCGCTATTTTCTACCCGACTGGCTCAGAAAATCGGCTTGGAGCATCTCTTTACCTACAGCCTCTTCTTCTTGACTATCGGTTCTCTCATTCGACTAATCAATCTGCCCCTGCTCTATCTAGGAACCTTGATGGTTGGGGCAAGTATCGCAGTCATCAACGTTCTGCTTCCTAGTCTTATCCAAGCCAATCAACCAAAGAAAATTGGTTTTCTGACCACCTTATATGTGACGTCTATGGGGATTGCGACAGCTCTGGCTTCCTATCTGGCTGTGCCCATTACACAAGCCAGTTCTTGGAAAGGCCTCATCATCCTCCTCACCCTGCTCTGTCTAGCAACTTTTTTGGTCTGGCTCCCAAATCACCGCTATAATCACAGACTAGCTCCACAAACCAAACAGAAAAGCCAAACAAAGGTCATGCGTAATAAACAGGTCTGGGCAGTTATTGTTTTTGCAGGTTTTCAATCCTTGCTCTTTTACACTGCTATGACCTGGCTACCTACTATGGCTATCCATGCAGGCCTATCCAGTCACGAAGCTGGCTTGCTCACTTCTATCTTCTCACTGATTAGCATTCCTTTTTCCATGACCATCCCAAGCCTGACAACCAGTTTGTCAACTCGTAACCGTCAGCTCATGCTCACTCTGGTTTCACTAGCTGGTGTGGTCGGTATTTCCATGCTCTTTTTCCCAATCGGTAATTTCTTTTACTGGCTTGCCATCCATCTCCTCATCGGAACCGCAACCAGTGCCCTCTTCCCTTATCTCATGGTCAATTTTTCACTCAAAACAAGCGCCCCTGAAAAGACAGCCCAATTGTCTGGTTTATCTCAAACAGGAGGCTATATCCTAGCAGCCTTTGGGCCAACCCTCTTTGGTTACAGTTTTGACCTTTTCCACTCTTGGGTGCCAGCTGTAGCTGCCCTCTTGCTCGTCGATATCCTGATGACTGTGGCCCTCTTTACAGTGGACAGAGCTGATAAAATCCTCTAAACTTCTAGTTTTTCCTAGAAGTTTTTTATATATAAAAATTTTACACATTTCTCTTGACAGGGCTTTCTTTTAGATGTACAATGTATGTGTAGAAAAATTATATATAAAAATCTTACACATTAGAAAAGGAGGTTCCCCATGTACTTTCCAACATCCTCTGCCTTGATTGAATTTCTCATCTTGGCCGTACTGGAGCAGGATGATTCTTATGGTTATGAGATTAGCCAAACCATTAAGCTGATCGCTAATATCAAAGAATCCACACTCTATCCCATTCTCAAAAAATTGGAAGGCAATAGCTTTCTGACAACCTATTCTAGAGAGTTCCAAGGTCGCATGCGCAAATACTACTCCTTGACAAATGGTGGTATAGAACAGCTCGTGACCCTAAAAGATGAATGGGCACTCTATACAGACACCATCAATGGCATCATAGAAGGGAGTATCCGCCATGACAAGAACTGAATACCTGACTCAGCTAGAACTCTATCTCAAGAAACTACCTGAAGCTGATCGCATCGAAGCCATGGACTATTTCAGAGAACTCTTTGACGATGCTGGAGTCGAAGGAGAAGAAGAACTCATCGCTAGCTTGGGAACTCCTAAGGAAGCAGCCCACGAAGTTCTATCAAATCTTCTAGATAAAAAAATCAATGAGGCACCTGCTCAAAAGAATAACCGACAAATTTTACATATCGCCTTGTTAGCTCTCCTTGCAGCACCCATCGGTATTCCTCTGGGAATCGCCATCCTCGTGTCCCTGTTCGCAATCTTTGTGGCAGCCTTGACTGTCATCTTGGCTTTCTTTGCGGTTTCCATACTTGGTATCATCGGCGGATTCCTATTTTTAGTTGAAAGTTTTACTGTCCTAGCCCAAGCTAAATCAGCCTTTATCTTGATTTTCGGTTCTGGTTTACTGGCTATCGGTGCTTCTTCACTAGTTTTATTAGGTATTTCCTATGTAGCTCGCTTCTTCGGCCTACTCATTGTTCGCCTGGTGCAATTTGTTCTTAAAAAAGGAAAGAGAGGTGACCAGCATGCGTAAATTGACAAAAGGATTTCTCATTTTTGGTGTTGTGACTACCGTTATCGGCTTTGTCCTGCTCTTTGTAGGCATCCAATCTGACGGAATTAAGAGCCTACTTGCCATGTCCAAGGAACCTGTCTATGATAGTCGGATGGAAGAGCTGACCTTTGGCAAGGAAGTCGAAAATCTAGAGATAACTCTCCACCAACACGCGCTGACCATCACAGACTCTTTGGATGATCAAATCCACATTTCTTATCATCCATCTCTTTCTGCTCACCATAATCTTGTCACAAATCAAAGCGACAAAACTCTAAGCCTCACTGATAAGAAACTGTCTGAAACTCCATTTCTCTCTTCTGGAATTGGCGGGATTCTCCATATCGCAAGTGGCTACTCTCGTCGTTTTGAAGAAGTTATTCTCCAAGTTCCAAAAGGAAGAAGTCTAAAAGGGATCAACGTGTCAGCCAATCGCGGACAAACCACCATCATAAATGCTAGTCTTGAAAATGCAACCCTCAATACAAACAGCTATCTCCTCCGAATTGAAGGAAGTCGTATCAAAAACAGTAAACTCACAACCCCTAATATCGTTAATATCTTTGATACAGACCTTACAGATAGTCAGCTAGAATCAACAGAACATCACTTCCACGCTGAAAATATTAAAGTATATGGTAAAGTAGAACTATCTTCTAAAAATGCGCTCAGTATCATGCTAACTCAAAAAGAAAGCCAAGAAATTAACTTAGACCTCTCGAGTCACCATGGTCCTATTTATCAGTTATCGAGAGATGAGAGTCAACGCCACCCCAACGAATTAAGCAACCCTTACAAAACTGAAAAAACTGATGCAAAAGGTCAACTCATCGCTAAGGCTGATGATTATATTAGTCTTGAAACTACAGCTAACAGACCTTAATAAACCTATTTATATCGACCACTATGACACATAACCCACTAAAAAGGAGGTTCTACCATGAAACAAGAATGGTTTGAAAGTAATGATTTTGTAAAAACAACAAGCAAGAACAAGCCTGATGAACAACTCCAAGATGTTGCAGACAAGGCTGAAGAAACGATAGCCGATCTCGATACGCCAATTGAAAAAAATACTCAGTTAGAGAAGGAAGTTTCTCAAGCTGAAGTCGAATTGGAAAGCCAGCAAGAAGAGAAAATTGAAACGCCTGAAGACGGTGAAGCGAGAACAGAAATAGAAGAAAAGAAGGCATCCCATTCTACTGAAGAAGAGTCAGACCTTCCTAGTGAAACCGAAAAAGTCACTATAGCTGAAGAAAGCCAAGAGGCACTTCCTCAGCAAAAAACAACCACGAAAGAGCCACTTCTTATCAGTCAATCCTTAGAAAGTCCCTATATCCCCGACCAAGCTCCAAAATCTACGGATAGATGGAAAGAGCAAGCGCTTGATTTTTGGTCTTGGCTAGTGGAAGCGATCAAATCTCCTACAAGCAATCTTGAAACAAGTAGCACACACAGCTACACAGCCTTTCTCTTGCTCATTCTGTTTTCTGCGTCTTCCTTTTTCTTTAGTATCTACCACATCAAACATGCTTACTATGGACATATAGCAACTATGCATAATCACTTCCCTGAACAATTTGCTTCATTAAATCTCTTTTCGATTATCTCTATCCTAGTAGCAACAACACTCTTCTTCTTTTCATTCCTCTTGGGTAGTTTCGTTGTGAGACGATTTATCCACCAAGAAAAAGACTGGACGCTAGAAAAGGTTCTCCAACAATATAGTCAACTCTTGGCAATTCCAATCTTCCTCACTGCTATTGCTAGTTTCTTTGCCTTCTTTGACAGCCTGCGATTTACAGCCCTTTTGTGTGTGATTAGCATTGGAATCATTTTGCTTGCTAGTCTCCATATCATTACAAGACCAAGTCAAGCAAGTGAAACCGACTCCTTCTATCAGTTATTCTTGTCTGTCCTTGTGAACGGAGTCATTATCCTCCTCTTCTTTGTAGCTGAAGTGGCACTGATTGGGGATTATCTTCGTATCTTGGCCTTTCTTTAAACTTCAATCCTGTCTTCCATGGCAGGATTTTTTCTATGCCAAAAAGCAAGTCGATTGACCTGCTTCTGCTTTACTTTTCTTGTGCTAATGTTTTAAAATCTTTGTCTAAGATGGGTTGCACTTCTAATTGATTGGCATCTAGTTGGTGGTAAGATGCTGATGGTAGTGACTCTAGGAATTTTGCATAGTTCAAGCGGGCAATGGCTTCATAGTCTTCTGGTTTAGAGCCGTCTCCTGTGATTTGAACCAAGTCAATCTCCCACTGCACTTCCTTATCCACCAATTGCTCAATATAGGCTGCAGGAACAAATGGTTCTCTCGGCAAAACAGTCTTGACGCCTTGAGCCAGATGGTAAACACCGTGCACTTGGCCTCCCCCATCCTGATAGAAGGAAACTCTTGCAAAGTAGGCGTCTGTCTCTTGAACCGCACGCACACGCGCTTCAAACTGTGCCAAGCCATCTTCCCCTAAAAAGCTTTTCAAATCCTCAGGACTAAAGAAAACAGGATTAAAAATTCCTTGGCAAATCGTAAAGCGGGCTGCAGTGTCTGTCAGATAGGCTTGAATACTTGCTTGGAAATAAGCTTCAAAGTCAAAACCATCTAATCCTTCAATCTCAGTTCCTGTGTAAGCAAGCAGAGCATCTAAAAATGATTTGATAATCTTCCAGTCTGTCTTCGTGAGTAGGTCAGGAAGATCGACACGGTAAGCCTTTTGACCATCAGCATAGCTAACCTTAAAGAGAAATTGTGATTGCCCCACTATCGCACACTCGATATACTCGAGACGATTAAGCGGCTGACGGAGATAAACTGCATCATAGCTATGTGACTCCAAGCCATCTAGCAAGGCCAAGATGGACTTGGCAGTCAAAATTTCCTGTTCTCCTAAAATGCTCTGTTTATTTGGAATAAAAAATGTTTTCGTCATAACTGGACTCCTTTTGAAATCGTTTACATATAGTATACCCTATTTTTCTGAAAGATACAGAAACAAACTTTAGATTTTTGAGTAAAAAGCATAGAAAAACAGCCCCTAAGGACTGTTTAATCTTATACAGTAGCTACTTGATCCAAGCTTTCGCCGATAGTGGCTAGGCGATCGATAACTTCTGCTTGTGTCAATTCATTTTCTGAAACATAGCGGTTACGTGGATGAACACGACACTCGTGTGAGCATCCACGAAGGTACTTGTCTTCATTTTCTTCTGATGTCAAGATACGACGGTTACAGAATGGATTTCCACAGTTGACATAACGTTCACATGGTGTTCCATCAAACCAGTCTTTCCCTACGATGGTTGGGTTAACATGGTTGACATCTACGGCGATACGCTCGTCAAAAACGTACATTTTCCCATCCCAAAGCTCACCTTGGACTTCGGGGTCTTTACCGTAAGTAGCGATTCCTCCGTGCAATTGGCCAACATCTTTGTAGCCTTCACGGACCATCCAGCCTGAGAATTTCTCACAGCGAACTCCACCTGTACAGTAAACCACGACACGTTTGTCCATGAATTTTTCCTTGTTGTCACGGACCCATTGTGGCAACTCACGGAAGTTGCGGATATCTGGGCGGATAGCTCCACGGAAATGTCCTAGGTCGTACTCGTAATCGTTACGTGTGTCAAGGACCACTGTATCTTCGTCAAGAAGGGCTTCTTTGAACTCTTTTGGAGACAAGTAAGCACCTGTTGTTTCAAGCGGGTTGATGTCGTTGTCGAAGTCATTGTCTTCCAAACCAAGGTGGACAATTTCTTTCTTGTAGCGAACAAACATCTTCTTGAAGGCTTGTTCATTTTCTTCGTCAATCTTGAACCAGAGATCTTCCATGCCTGGGAGGCTGTGAACGTAGTCCATGTATTTTTGAGTTGTTTCGTAGTCACCTGAAACTGTTCCGTTAATTCCCTCGTCAGCGACTAGGATACGGCCTTTCAGGCCGATTGATTTACAGAAAGCCAAGTGGTCTGCAGCAAATTGCTCTGCATTTTCAATTGGAGTATAAAGGTAGTAAAGTAAGACACGAATATCTTTTGCCATAAGATTTGTTCTCTTTTCTATTCTTAAATTTTCAGAATTTTTCATCTAACTATACTAGTATACCTGCTTGAGAAAACGAATGCAATTTATTTGACTGGAAATTGGAGAGGGTTCTTAAAATTTCCTGAATGGTTTAAGAGAAAAAATCCAAAACATAGATATCTATGCTCTCGTTTCAAAAAATCACTGCCTCCCCCAGATAAGCCTGAGGAAAACAGTGATTCAGTTTTTAGGAATTAGGAATGAATACACGAAATCAATTGATCTTATGATTTTTTGTTTTTCAAGAATTCATCGTATTGTTTTTGCATTTCGTTCAATACTTTTTCGTAGGCACCTTCAGATTTCAATTTTTCCATCAATTCTGGAATAGCTTTGTCTGGGTCTACAGTACCAGTGTTGATAGCTGTATCGAATTGTTGCATTGTGTTAGAGATAGCTGAGATTTCAGATTTCACATTGTCAGTGTTAAAGATGAATCCAAGTGCTGGAGATTCTTTAGCTTCAGCCAATTGTTTCTTAGAATCTTCGATTTGTTGGTCTGTAACGTTTTCATTGATGTAAAGAATCCAGTTGTTACCAGTGTTCCATCCACCCATGTGAGTGTTTCCTTTGTAGCCATCAAGGACTTTAACACGGTTTTCTTTACCTGCAAGTTTTTCCCAGTTCTTGCCTTCTGGACCGTAAACAAGGCCGTTCAAGAGTTCTGGGTTAGTGTTCAAGAGATTCAACACTTCCATTGATTTTTCTTTGTTCTTAGAGTTGTTTGAGATAACAAAGTTAGCAACTTGTGTTGTTTGGTTTTTCTTGATGAAGTTAGTGATTGGTTTGATTTGGATATCTTTGTTGGCAACACGTGAAAGCAAGCTGTTACCATAGTCAGCTGGTCCTACTGTTTCTTCACGAACGAACCAAGTATCTTGTTGAAGGTCAAATGAAGTATCGCTTGTTGCTACGTCTTTTGGAATGTATCCAGCTTCATAGAATTTGTGAAGAGTCTTCAAGTGTTCTTTAAAGCGAGGCACTTCGTAACGGTTTACGATCTTAGTAGTGTCCCCTTCAAGGTCGATAACGAATGGAAGTCCATTTGGAACTGGGTAGTCAAAGTTATCAGATGGGATGAAGTTCTTAGTAACCGCAAATGGTACTACATCTGGAGCTTTTTCTTTGATTTGTTTCAAGACTGGTTCAAGTGTTTCGTATGAAGTGACACCTGAAATATCGATACCGTATTTAGCAAGAAGAGTTCCGTTGAAGGCGAAGTTTTGAGATGATGCAACGTTGGCTGCAACTGGAACTGCGTAAATTTTACCGTTAATGCTGTTACCCTTGATGTAAGCTGGGTCAAGTGCTTTGTAAAGGTCTTTACCTTCTTTTTTGTACAATTCTGTCAAGTCAGCATAAGCACCTTTTTGAGCATTTACAACATAGTTAGATGCAAATGCGATATCGTAGTTTTCACCAGATGATGTGATAACTGACATTTTCTTATCATAGTCACCCCATCCAAGGTATTGGATATCCAATTTAGCACCAACTTTTTCACCGATGATTTTGTTAGCATTTTCTAGCAATTCATCCAAGTTATCTGGTTTGTCACCGATTTGGTACATTTTGATAACAGTCTTATCACCTGAAGCTGAGTCAGCAGCCTTTTTGTTACCTGAAAGGTTTCCACAAGCAGCGAGACCAGCAGCCAAAGCGACTACGCTAGCAGATGCAAAAGCATATTTTTTCCAGTTTTTCATGACAAAAACTCCTTTTTTTATTTTTAAACTTATAAACAATGTAATGATCTTATACTCAATGAAAATCAAAGAGCAAACTAGGAAACTAACCGCAGGTTGCTCAAAACACTGTTTTGAGGTTGTAGATGAAACTGACGAAGTCAGGAACATATATCTACGGCAAGGCGACGTTGACGCGGTTTGAAGAGATTTTCGAAGAGTATTAACTTCACACAAGGGAAGTTGGGAACTGAGAAATATTTTTTCTCAACAAGCACTATTCTTTCACACCACCGATAGTCAAACCTTTTACAAAGTAGCGTTGGAAGAATGGATACAAGATTGCGATTGGAAGGGTTGCGACCACAACCATGGCCATACGACCTGTTTCTTTTGGAAGAGCAACTCCCAGTTGACCAGATAGACCGACTGCTTTGGCGATGTAGTCCATATTTTGCTGGATTTGCATGAGCAAATATTGCAATGGATACAAGTTGTCACTCTTGATGTAAAGAAGGGCGTTGAACCAGTCATTCCAGAAACCAAGAGCTGTCAAGAGCGTGATGGTTGCGATACCTGGTAGTGACAATGGCAAACAGATTTGGAAGAAGATCCGGGCCTCACTAGCACCATCGATACGAGCGGATTCTAGAATAGCTTCTGGAATGGTCTTCTTGAAGAAGGAACGCATCAATATGATGTTAAATGGTGAGAGAAGCATTGGAACAATCAAGGCCCAAACTGTATCACCAAGTTGAAGTAAACGAGTTACCACGATATAGCCCGGTACCAAACCAGCATTGAACAACATACTAAGAAGGGCAAAGATTGTAAAGAATCTGCGATACTTAAAGGTTGTCCGTGAGATAGCGTAGGCATAGGTTGTTGTGATAAAAACGTTTGTGATAGTCCCCACCACTGTTACAAAGACTGAGATGAAGAGGGCTTGGAGAATTTTATCCTTAAACTGTGCCAAAAACTCAAAACCGTCTAATCCAAATTGGGATGGGAAGAAGCTATATCCATTTTGGAGGATACTCTTTTCATCTGTCACCGAAATAACGATAACGAATACAAAGGGTAGGATACAAGAGAGGGCAACCAAACCAGAAATGGTACTGAAGAAGATATCTGCTTTCTTACTGAAGGAGTGAATGCCGACATTATCAATTTTTTCTTTTTTAATTTTCTTTTCTGCCATATTCTCCTCCTTTCTAGAACAAGGCTGAGTTTGGATCAACTCGTCTTGCAAGTAAGTTTGATAGGATAACCAGAATCAAGCCGACAACTGATTGATAAAGACCTGCCGCTGATGCCATCCCGATATCTGCTGTCTGAGTCAAGCCATTATATACATATACGTCCAAGACATTGGTTACGTTATAGAGCTGACCAGCATTGTGGGGGATTTGGTAGAAAAGACCGAAGTCTGCACGAAAGATATTTCCGACTGCAAGGATGGTCAATACAGTTACCAATGGTGTCAACTGCGGAATGGTTACATTGCGAATTCGTTGCCATTTGCTGGCTCCGTCCACTGTCGCTGCTTCGTAGTAGGTTGGATCAATTCCCATGATTGTCGCATAGTACATGACACTGCTATATCCAAAACCTTTCCAAATACCTAGGAAAAGTAGGAGATATGGCCAGATACCCAAGTCAGCATAGAAATTGATTTCTTTGAGACCAAGAGTTTCCAATAAATGGTTGAACACCCCTTTATCAATGTTTAGGAAGGCATCTGTAAAGAAACTGATGATAACCCAAGACAAGAAGTAAGGGAACAACATGGAAGTTTGGAAGATTTTAACCATTCTCTTAGAACGGAGCTCACTGAGGATAATGGCAATCCCTACTGATATAATCAAGCCGATAAAGATAAAGCCGAGATTGTAGAGGACAGTATTTCGTGTGATAATAAAGGCGTCTCTTGAACTAAATAAGAATCTGAAATTATCGAGTCCGACCCATTTACTATTCATGATACTATCTATGAAACCATTACTGGTCATGTGGTAGTCTTTGAAGGCAACCACGTTCCCAAATACTGGAATGTAGAAGAATAGAATCAACCAGAGCGCCCCTGGCAAAACCATCAAGAGAAAGATCCAGTTGTCTCTCAAGGTTTTTGAAAACTTATTCATAATTTCCTCCCTTTTTATTTTGATATCCATCTAAAAATTCCTTTTTAGACTTTTGATAACGATTACATTATTAGTATACTCCTATTTGCAGATTAGGTTAAACTCCTAATTATAGAAAAAACTCCACAAATTATTTTATGTGGAGTACTTTTGAAGAAAGGGATGTTTCACGCGAAACACTCTGAACAAGGGACACTGTTCTTGTTTCTACGTTGTATAAATGGTTGAAGCTGTAGCAATGGTATGCCACTGATTAGCTGTTGTGGCTGCGAAATCCTTGTCTGCGTAGAAGTCTGTAAATGGCAAGATTTCCACTTCCAGCTCGTCGATGCGGTCAAGCTGACCAGTCAGATAAGCCTCGATGCGGCTTTCTGCTCGCTTGATGCGTTGCAATAGCCCGCCCATACGGATATCAACTGTATCCAAGCCAAAGACCTTATTTTCCTTCAGCCATTGGTGGCTAAAGAGGGCATGGAAGTGCTCAATTTGGCTTCTGAGTTCTGGTAATTCTTGTCTTGCGATTTCTTGCAGACTTTCCTTATCATCCGCTTGATAGGCTTGACGAATACGTCGTCCCACATCCACTTTGCTACTTAAAATTCGGTTCAACTGAGCCTGAGTTTCAAAGAGGTAAGCATAGTTGCCAGCTTTTTCTTTAATGTCAGCAAGCGTCTCAGCAGCCTGAGCAAAGTGCGGTTTGTCCTGTTCAGGTGTCATGTGTCGGTCAAGGAGCGGACAGAGAATATCCTGATAAAAGACATAGCGGTTGGGATTGATGCCACTGAGATTGCCTGGTAGGTCTGGTAAAAGGTTGGCAAGATCAATCTGCATAAAATCCTCAACCGATAGACCAGTATTGGTCTGGAAGTGAGCAGACAGTCGGTCTAGGTCATTGCGATAGCTGAGTTCTGCCCAGATTTGCAGGCTTGGTAGGATAGAGAATTGGGCTGTTTCACCACCATTATCCCCCCAACCCGTTACAATGACTTCTTTGATGTCATTGGCACGACAGGCTTTATTGGCTTCAAGAGCGATGAGACGGCTAAAATGGTTGTTTGGTGTGAAACCAATCCACTTCCAAGCTCCCCCTGCAAAGGCAAGGTCATGGCTAATCTTGTGATGGTTGCGGAAATTACGATTGTATTTTTCCTCGCTATCCTGATAATAGTCCCAGTAAACCAAGGTTACACGGTCTTTGAGACGGTCTAGGTAGACACGAGTTTCCTCTGGAATTTCCACATCACGGTCGTACTGGCCATCTGCTGACATAAGTTTAAAGAACATATCGCTCCACATCTGGCAGTGGAAACCATATTTATCAGCAATATCCAGCACGCGCTCCAAGTGTTGGCACATGAGGAGACTACGGTCCACAACACCATTCAATATCAAGTAACGTCCCAAGCCAACCAAGTGGGCTTCGTCCATCCCGATATTGACCTTGCGAGTTTGTAGTTTAGATAGAGTAGCAAACATGCCATCAATCAGGTTATAAACCTTTTCTTCGCCAATGAGGAGAATGTCCTCTACATCACGGAGCTCCTGCACTTCCTTGACACCCCATTTAACGAAGGCAGACAAGTGGGCCAAGGTCTGGATGCATGGCACAAAAGTCATGTCAAACTGCTGGGCATAGGCTTCGATTTCCTGCAATTCCTCAGCTGAGTAGGCTCCACGGAAATAGCCAAAGTAAGGCTGCCCCTCAATCTGGTAGGTGTCTTCCATGTAAAGCTCAAAGGTTGAGTAGCCCATGAGAGCCAAGACCTCAATCATCTGCTTGGCAGAAGCCACATTCAGCACCGCATTTCGAGAACAGTCAGCCATGTAGGCTAAATCTTCATAAGCCGCCTTCTCCTCAATCTCTACTTTGTCACCTTCTGCTAGAGATGTTACCAAAAAGGACAAGGCACGATAAAGTTGGTGAGGTTTGCGATAAGTTAGTTGATAGTGACCACCCTCACCCTTGATAGAGATAGAGGCTTGGTCAGACTGAAAAGCTGCCACTTCCACATCTGGTAAAGAGATATGCTTTGTTAGCAAGTCGATTGCCTGAGTTTGTTTGTCACTAATTCCTGTAAATCTTACCATTGGTTTTCCTCCTGTAGCCAGTTGACAAAGGCACCGTAGAGATTGGCATCTGCATGATAGGTGCAGGCTTGGATGACAGGTGCGATCGTGTATTCTTCGTAGGTTTCAACAAAGTTATCAACAGCCTTCTTAACACCTTGGATGAAATCTGGATTTTGACTGATAGAGCCTCCCAGACTGATGACATCTGGATCGATCAGATACTGGATATTAAGCAAACCTTGCGCCAAATTACGATTCATCCGCTCAATGGCTTCTTGACAAAGGGCATTGCCTGCTGCAGCCTCTTGGTAAATCTTGCGACCGTCCCAATCAGTCTGACCAGATTTTTCAATCACGTATCGCACCATATTTCCAGTTGACGCTAGTTGCGACCAGTTGTTGAGCTTTTCCGCAGGGGCAAGAGTTGTCATGTAGCCAAATTCTCCACCCAGACCGTGGCGACCTCGATGAAGTCTACCATTGATAATCATGGCTCCGCCAATCCCTGTCCCAATCACGACACAGGCTGCATTTTCAAGTTCTGGATGAGCTAGTAATTCACTAAGTCCAACGCAGTTGGCATCATTTTCCAGATGGACAGGAATCTGATAAGAGCTAAGCGCCTCATACCAAGAAAATCCGTGAATGTAGGGCACGGCACTGAAGCCATCAATCACACCTGTCTCTTGATTGGCCGCGCCTGGAACGCTCATAGCAATCCCACTATAATCCTGTTCTGACAAACGTTGATCTAGCCAAGCTAGTAAGTCCTCCAAGTTTTCAGGCGTTGGAATGCTTGTCTTATTCAGTATTTTCCCATCAGGAGTCAGACTGGCAAACTTAATCCCAGTCCCTCCGATATCAATCGTTGCAATGGTCATTGTTTTTACCATAAAAAGGGGCAAATCAGCAGTTAGTTCTTACCTTTTCGCCCCTCCTTTCTCTTTATGTCTACTTTTTGAAATTAAATTTCTTCTTTTTTAATGAATTCTGTACGAATCTCTTGTGGTGAAATGAGGCCTCTATGAACTGGGTATGGTCGTTCAAGTAGGTCAAGGAAGAGATGTTGACTTTCCGGTACACGTACATTTTCACTACACATATTGTAGTAACGAAGCACATAGCCTTCTTCATTTTCAGCTACCTTAAAGGCTGTTGGACAGATTTGCGGTATGCTGAGAACAGAATGGCTCAAGAGGCCACCAGTCGCAGCCACGCTTCCTTCTTGTCTAGCAAGCTGAAGGCTGGTAAATGGTGTCTGCAAGGCTTTAGCGCGATGATAGGCTGAGAAGCGTTCTTGGGCTTGGTGGCACTCAAGCGCAAACTCGACTTCAAACTCACGCAAGCATTGTGCTTCTGGTGTTGGGAAGTAACCCCAGTCACCTAGCTCACCTGATGCACGCAAAATAGTCACTGCAATGGTGTCGTCCCCAAGGATTTCGTATTCATTCAATCCCTTGTTGGATACAGTCACCCCTTTTTCATCGTCATACAGACTAACAAAGGCTTGTTGGTGTTGAGGATTTTCAGGATTTTCCCATGAAGCTGCTGGTTTGTTTGGTCGTGTCACCACCTCATAGATGCTTTCAGAATCATTGCTTGGACGCGTGTTATGAGTCTTGACCAAGAGACGGATACGGTGATCTTTGGCAGTGTTGGTAAAGCGAGTCTTGCAACGGATTTGTGGATTGTCAACGAAGATAGTCATCTCAGTTTCAAGAGGAATGCTTGTCAATTCTTCTGAACGTCCAGCTTCACGCTTCATAAACTCGATGATGCCTTTTTGCTCTTCTTCTAGCTTTTCATCTGCACTGACAGGCACGGTCAATTCATGTTTGAGCAAAATCTTAGCGTAGCGAGCTGTGTTTTCCAAGACCTCGTAGCCCTTAAGCTCTGCATAGATTGGCTCTGTTCCTTTTGGTTGGAAATAGATATACTCGTTTCCGATGTCACCACGATCTTCGAAGCGGATAAAATCTTCATAGGCTTCGTGAGTTGTCTTATCATAGACTGTGATGTTGTCATCCACACTCACCGTTACAAATGGCGTATCAATCACTCCGTTTTGGTAAATACCGTCGCGGTGTTCTTGTTCTCCTTCCAGTAATTGGAAGGTTGTCCAAGAGAGAGGTGTTAGATGAACAGGGACTGTCACGCGCACTTGACGAGCAATACGAGCTTGGCGGAACTTGTCTTTTGGTAAATCGTACTCAAAATTAGCCCCAAGGTCTTCGATTTTAGCCTCTACAGGACGCCCATCCAAGTCCTCCACACGGTAACTTGGCAAGGTAAGAGCAGCCATCTTCTTGTAACCTTCTGTTGGGTGCAATTCCTTGAAATCACAAGTCGCAACATCAATCACTGTGCTGACAGTATCGACCTTATCATGCAGGCCTGTGTTAATGACAGTAAAGAGATAGTCACTTTGAGCCTTAGCCGTAGCAATTTTACCCTTCCACTCGTTAAGAAGATTGCTCTTAACAAAGTTTCCGACTTGATTGACCTTGGCAAAACGTGTCTCCATCTCGCGGTGAACTTCATCCACGCTACAGCCACAGATACTATCATGGGGCGCATTCTGCAAAAGTGTTTTCCAAGCATAGGTCAACTGGTCCTTGTGGTTGTGGCCCCCAGTGATAATTGTCAAGGGTTCTACAACTTGCTCTAGGAGGTTGCTATTTTCTTGGAAGGCTTGTTTGAGATAAATACGAGATGAAGAAGTGTTGGCAAGTGTGTACCAGCCGTCTGTTTCCTGACTGGTCAACTCACCTGTAACCGTTGATAATTGCTCTGGTAGGGCACTTTCCACGGCTTGGACATATTCATCAAAAGAACTATGAACAAAGGTTACATCTGGGAAGAGTTCATTTGCCACACGAATGGCTTCACCCAAATTTTTCTGCACAGGTTGATGGTCACAGCCGTTCATCATCAACCACTGGTTGGTTGAAGCATAGTCACGCACGTCTGCCAGTTTTTGTTTCCAGAAGGTCAAGGCCTCGTCTTTATCAACTGGAATTTCATTCCCATTACTGTACCAGTTGGCAAAGAGAATCCCGAGGACACGACTTCCGTCCGCACCCTGCCAATACATTTCTGAAAACTGAGAAGTAAACTGCTCATCTTCGAGGACTTGGTTGTCAAATCCAATCGGCTTCACACCACGACCAAAAGCTGCCACATGAATGCCTGATTTTTGAAGAATTTGAGGCGCTTGTCCCATATTTCCAAAGGTATCTGGAAAGTAACCAATCTGGGTTGATTTGCCCCATTTTGCACATTCTGCTTGACCAATCAAGGTATTTCGGACATTGGCTTCACTTGAAATCAAATAATCATCTTGCAAGATGTAAAAAGGACCAATCTTCAATTTTCCTTCGTCAATGTAGCGTTGAACTTTGTCACGATTTTCAGGGCGAATCTCCAAGTAGTCGTCAAGGACAATGGTTTGACCATCCAAGTGGAAGCTCTTGAACTCAGGGTCATTTTCAAAGAGATCGAAGAGATTGTCAAATAGTTCCACCAACTGCATACGGTGGCTTTCAAAAGGCAAGTACCACTCACGATCCCAGTGACTATGTGAGATAATATGTACAACAACATTTTCCATGAAGTAAAACCTCATTCTAAATTTAAATTTTTATTGTTAACGTTTTAAATGTAAATTTGTGATTCTTTCCAAGAATCAGTGAAGCGAAGGCGAGCTCCTTATACTCAATGAAAATCAAAGAGCAAACTAGGAAGCTAGCCGCAGGCTGTACTTGAGTACGGCAAGGCGAAGCTGACGTGGTTTGAATTTGATTTTCGAAGAGTATTAGCGGATATTCAAGTAATCCAAGACTAACTCACAGAACATCATGTTGGCCCAAGAGAACCATTCACGAGAGTAGAGAGTTGGGTCATCTACGTGGAAGCTTTCATGCATAACACCTGTACCACCATCGCAAGAAACCAGCTGATCCAGCAAGAATTTTTTCTCTGCCTTATCTCTTGTTGTCAAACCTTGGATAGAAAGGGCGATTGGCCAGATATAGCGATAGAAGGTATGAGAACTTCCGAGACCGCTAGCGTATTCTCCTTGGTAGAAGTATGGATTTTCAGGGCTCAGAATGGTACGACGAGTGGCTTGATAAACTTCATCATCGACTGAACAGTAGCCCAGATAAGGCGCAGCCAACAAACTTGGTACGTTTGGATCATCCATGATGCTGGCATTTCCTAGACCATCCACTTCAAAGGCGTAAATCTTTTCACCCTTGCTATTAGTGGTGTAGGCGTAATTTTCAATGCCTTCTTGAATCTCATACTGGAGACGCTTAGCATCAGCAATAATACTCTCGCTATCAGCTAGGTCTAGTTCTGCGAAGATCTCTTGCACATAACCCAAGACTACTACAGCAAACATATTTGACGGAATCAAGTAACTATACTGACAGCAATCATCACTCGGACGAAAGGCTGACCAAGTCATACCTGTCACTGCAAAATCAGGGCCAAAGCCATCATTTACCAAGGTATCTTCCTTGCGGTCCGTATCTCGGACAAAACGATAAGGAGAGTTGGTGTGGTCTTGTTCTACCGTCCACAGATGGAGGATTTCCTTAGTCGCTGCGACAAAAGTCTCATCAAACTGACTAATCTCGCCAGTCTCTTTCCAGAGGAGATAAGCCAGTTGCAAAGGATAGCAAAGCGAGTCCACCTCATACTTACGTTCCCAAATCCAGCCATTAAGGTCGGTGTGGTCGGTCTCGTGGTGCCCCTTCCAGTTTTCCTCAATGTTGAAGGAGTTAGCATAAGGATCCTTGAGAATCAAGGTCATCTGACGCTTGACTAAACCTGCAATGGTCTGACGCAGGAGGGAATCTCTTTTAGCCACATGAAGGTAGGGTCTGAGTTGGGCTGTCGAATCCCGAAGCCACATTGCAGGAATATCCCCTGTCAAGACAAAAGTGGAACCATCTTCTAGGATTTCAACCGTATTGTCCAAGGTATCTGTATAGCAACGCTCAAAGACATCCACCCACTCTGGATGGTCCTTAGCCCGCTCTGCTACTTCATCTAGCCATTCTCTAACAATTTCTTTTGAATAAATCATCGTGCAGTATCCTCTTTCAAACAAGTTTCATTTTCAGTATATAGCTTTTGATACAGAAAATACATACACAAATGATAGTCATTTTTCTACAAAATAGTTATCTTTGAAACTCCTTTTCTATAGGTTCTCTTTTTCTGATATAATGTAGAAAAACAGCTAAAGGAAAGACTATGAAACCACTACTTGAAACCATCGATACCCGCTTTGGAACTGCCAGCAAGCATGCCTTTTCTCGGGGAAATACCCTGCCATACACAGGCGTGCCTTTTGGGATGAACTACTTTGTACCCCAGACCAGTGACCAGGAGGGCTCTTGGTTTTTCGATCCGCATCTGCCTATCTTTCAGGGGATTCGATTAACCCACCAGCCCAGTCCTTGGATTGGTGACTACTCTTGGCTCCTTCTAACACCTATCACAGGCCAGCTAGGTGGAGACAGCCTCTTCCATCGTCAGTCTTCCTATGATATGGATAAGGCCTCTTTCCAACCTCATTATCTGAAAATTTTCTCCCTGCGCTATCAGATTGAAAGCCAGCTTACACCGACTTGCTACGGTGCTTCTATTCGTTTGGAGCAAAAACAAGGCAAAGCGCTCTCCCTCTATCTTCACGCAGCAGATGAACTGACAGTAGAGCAAGTAGATAAGGGGAATCTTGCCCTGCGACAAGAAGGAAAAACTGAAACCAACAAAAATCCACTGATACTGTTCACATCCCTGAAAATGAATACGGATATCCTTGCTATCAGCCAAGAAGGTGGAGACTGGCGAATTGACCTGGCAGATAGCCATGCTGAAATTCAACTAGCCACTTCTTTCATCTCACCTTCTCAAGCACTGCTTAATCTACCTCAAGAAGATTTTGATAGCTGCAAATCAAGTGCCCAAGCGGATTGGGAAAATCTCCTCCATCGTTTTGACATTATAGAGACAGGAGAGGCTAACCGAACCTTCTTTGATCACTGCCTTTACAGACTCTTCCTCTTCCCACAGACTTTTTATGAGATTGATGAATCAGGGCAAGCCATCCACATGGATCTGGCTACTGGCACTGTCAAGCCTGGTGTCCTCTTTAGCAACAATGGTTTCTGGGATACCTTCCGCACCACCTTCCCCCTCTTTTCCCTTATCATACCGGAACACTACCACCGCTTTTTAGAAGGTTTCCTCAATAGCTACCACGATACTGGTTTTCTTCCAAAATGGCTGGCTCCAGATGAACGGGGTATGATGCCCGGTACACTTTTAGACGGTATTATCGCAGATAGCGCCTGCAAGGACATGGCTCCTGACCTAGAAGTAGAATTCCTCCAAGCCATGCTTGAAACAGCCACCAAGTCCGATCCTCTCGGCATCAATGGTCGCCACGGACTAGCCCAATACCAAGAACTGGGCTACCTCTCTACCGACCACCACGAAAGTGTTAGCCATACCCTAGACTACGCCTATAGTGACTTTTGTATCGCCAGCTGTGCCGAAAAACTTGGTCAGAATGACATCGCGGAAACCTATAGGACTGCATCTCAAAATTACCGCCATCTATTTGATGCTGAGACAGGTTACATGCGAGCGCGAGACAATCAAGGCAACTTCCGCCCTGACTTCTCTCCCTATAGTTGGGGACGTGATTATGCCGAATGTTCTGCCATCCAAGCAACTTTAGGCGTTCTCCACGACATCCCAGATTTAATCCAACTTATGGGGGGAAAAGAAGCCTTCAGCAACTATCTTTTGAAAACCTGTCAAGATGCTCCCCTCTTTGAGACAACAGGCTATGGTTACGAGATTCACGAAATGAGCGAAATGGCTACTGCTCCTTTTGGACAACTCGCCATTTCTAACCAACCTAGCTTCCACATTCCTTATCTATTCCGTTACAGCAACTACCCTGACTACACTGCCCTTCTTATCAAGACGCTCCGTCAGAAAGCTTTTCACCCAAGTTGGGAAGCCTATCCTGGTGATGAAGACAATGGCAGTCTCTCGGCCTGGTACATCTGGTCAGCTCTCGGTTTTTATCCGACCTGTCCAGGAAAACCAAGCTATGATCTCGGAATCCCTCTCTTTGACCACCTCCGAATCTATCTCGCTAAAGAAAATAAATGGCTAGATATTCATACTAAGCAAAACCACAGCCATTTTAACTTTGTCAAAGAATGCCGACTGGACACAACCCTAGTATCAACTATTCAACACCAAGACCTCCTAAAAGCTGATCAGCTAACCTTCACCCTCAGCTGGTTACCAAGTCAGCCGTTCACTTCCTGAAATACAAAAATCTCCTAGCAGGCTTTCCTGCTAGGAGATTTTCTTATGAGAGGTACTTGTTTAAGCTTTGAAAATCGGACTTATCATCTGATGTTTATCAAACAATCTACCAATTAAGCTTCTTCGTCTTCTTTACGACGACGGCCTGCAAGACCAAGACCAAGTAATGCACTTGCGGCTGCTGCTACCATAGCTACACTAGAATCTGCTGTACCTGTATTTGGCAACTCTTTAGCTGCTTTACGCTCATTTGCTTGTGCTGATGCTGTTTGACCAGCATTAGCTGCTGCTTGAGTTGTAGCTGGAGCTACAGCTGGTGTTTGAGCAGTTTGATCGTTAGCTGGAGTTGCATGATCAGTTGATGGAGCAACTTTCGCCATGAAGTCTTCGATACGTTTAACCATTGCATCCACTTCTGCTTGAGTTGCGTCTGCATTGGCAAATACTTTCTTAGCATCTGCTGATAATGCATTCGCTTCTTTTGCAGTTTCTGCATCAAGCTTAGCTGATTCTTTAATGATCAATTCATCTAATTGATGGATAGCACCTTCTAACTTAGCTTTATTCACTTTTGCATCAGTGTTATTAGCTGCGTTATTGCCAGAAGTTCCGTTACCGTTACCACTGTTATTGCCTCCACCATTTGATGGTACATATGGACGTTGTTTAAACGCATCATCTCTTGGAATTGCTAATACTTGACCTTCTTTTGTAACGATTGTTACATTTCCATCTTTGTCAATTTTAACAGCTGCTTCTGTCTTACCATCTTTTTCGACTGTTGCTGTTGCGTTACCATCTTTATCAATCGTAATTTTCACTTTACCATCTTTAGATGTGTAAACTGTATTACCATTATCGTCTGTTTCTTTCAAGAAGGCATCAAGATCAAATTCCGGAACGTCTGTAATAGCACCTAGAACCTTGAATTGGAATTTCGCTTTTTCTTCTGGAGTAATATTAGCAAGGTCTGCCACCTCTACTTTACTCAAGTCGATATCAAGATTATCTCCACCATGTTTAGATTTAGAAACAGCTTCTTTATCTTTCACTAGTTGTTCTTTAGAAATTGTTGCTGTATAACCGTCTGGCATTGTTACTGTTGCGTTTCCTTTTTCGTCTACGACTACAGTTGCGCCTGAGTTTACTGCTTCAATTGCTTTCTTAACAGCTTCTTTTTCGTCTTTTGTTAAGTTTTCTTTATTTTCAACTAATGTACGGAAGACAGGTGTTTTCACTTTCGCATTCTTAGCTTCATCAGCAAGGTTATCAGCTGGAATTACTAAGTCTGAAGCTGGGATGTTAAGAACTGTTCCATCAGCTTTCGTTACTGTTGCGTTTCCTTTTTCGTCTACGACTACAGTTACTCCTGGGTTTACTGCTTCTACTGCTTTCTTAACTTTTGCTTTTTCTTCATCTGTTAAGTTAGCTGGATCCTTAACTACTGTCTTAGTTGCTGGTGTGTTTGCACCATTTCCTGCATTTTCTTTACCTGCGTCTGATGCTGACTTAGTTAAATCTGTTGCTGGAATTGTTGCTGTTTTACCTTCTGGGGTTGTGACTGTTGCGTTTCCTTTATCGTCTACTACAACTTTAGATCCTGGGTTGACTGCTTTAACTTTGTCTTCGATCGCTTTCTTCTCAGCATCTGTTAAGTTAGCTGGATCTTTTACTACTGTCTTAGCTGCTGGTGTGTTTACTGCATTTCCTGCATTTGCTTTATCTGCATCTGCTGCTGACTTAGTTACGTCTGCTGCTGGAATTACGGCTGTATTTCCTTCTGGGGTTGTTACTGTTGCGTTTCCTTTATCGTCTACTACAACTTTAGATCCTGGGTTGACTGCCTCAATTGCTTTCTTAACTTTTGCTTTTTCTTCATCTGTTAAGTTGGCTGGATCTTTAACTTCTACCTTAGATGCTGGTGTGTTTACTGCATTTCCTGCATTTGGTTTAGTTGCAGCTGCTGGATCTTTCGTCAAGTCTGCTGCTGGAATTACGGCTGGATTTCCTTCTGGTGTTGTTACTGTTGCGTTTCCTTTATCGTCTACTACAACTTTAGATCCTGGGTTGACTGCTTTAACTTTATCTTCGATCGCTTTCTTCTCAGCGTCTGTTAAGTTAGCTGGATCTTTAACTTCTACCTTAGCTGCTGGTGTGTTTACTGCATTTCCTGCATTTGCTTTACCTGCATCTGCTGCTGACTTAGTTACGTCTGCTGCTGGAATTAC